>JAFTAU010000072.1 GCA_017455435.1 Lachnospiraceae bacterium
CCACGAGCATAGTAGCGGAAGCGGTTACGCCGTTATATATTTAACCGACCGGTCTCAAACCAGCTGCACCGAGGTGGCTTGCAAGCCGTTGGTAAGTATCCGTTTATCGGGCAAAACTGTAAGCCGGGTTCTGTCGAGGATGATCATCTATCTAGGCCGGGCGTTGCCGCGCGGCTCAAGCGACCTACCCGAGAGCCGCCGGGCCGACGTATGCTCTCTGCTTGGTCTTGCTTCGGATGGAGTTTACAATGCCCGTCCCGTTACCGGTCCGGCGGTAGTCTCTTACACTGCCATTTCACCCTTACCCGTATGGGCGGTATCTTTTCTGTTGCACTGGTCGTCGGGTTTCCCCGCCCGGACGTTATCCGGCATCCTGCCCTGTGAAGCCCGGACTTTCCTCTCCCCGCGCATGACATATCAAGCCGGGCAGCGATCATCCGTTTTGCCCGATATAATTTTAGAAAATAAAAAACGGCGCGTCAACCGTAAATATAATGAACAAACAAATCAAATATGTGCGCTCATTATGGATAATATTATTATTTATTCAAATGATTTGGTTAAAAAAACAAACTAATCGCGCCTTAATAAACCGCCGCATCAAAAAAAGCCCCGAAGGGCTTCTGGAATAATACCCGAAAATTATTTGTCCGCAAGATGCGCGTTGATTGCCTCAACAAGCGCGTCCTCATCCATACCGTGAACCATGCAGGCCTCCGATATCGTCTCTGCCTGAGATGCGGGACAGCCGACGCAGTGCATGCCCGCTTCCATAAGAATAGGGGCTACGCTGATATCAGCGGCGAGTATCTGTCCTATCGTCATATCCTTTGTTACTGTCATAAAACACCTCCGTAATATATTTTAATAATTATTTTACCTGACCTTTTTTTATTGTGTATTTCTTTCCGCTGATGGTTATCTTTCCGGAATAACCTGTCTGAACCTGCCCCTTCTTTACATACCATTTCGTGCTGTTGTCAACACGCTTTGCTATGCCGGTAAAGCTCGTCAAAAGCTGTCCGCTTTTTACATACCACCAGGTGTTCTTGTCGGCGCGTTTCACAACGCCGGTGGCGCCAAACTGCACCTGGCCGCCTTTGACGTACCACCAGGTGTTATTCTCCGTGCGCTTGACGAGCCCTGTCACTTTCGTTTGAACCTGGCCGCCCTTGACGTACCACCATGTACCGTTGGAACGCTTTTCAACGGATGTCACTCCAAACTGCACCTGACCGTTTTTGACATACCACCACGTGCCGTTGGAACGCTTTACAATATCCTCCACTCCAAACTGCACCACTCCGTTTTTGATATACCACCATGTGCCGTTGGAGCGTTTTTCAACGGATGTAAGAGTTTTTTGCCATTTGCCGCCGCTGTAATATCTCCACTGACCGCTCTCATACACAACCTCGCTGTAATTAAAGTTTACTTTTCCGTTTTCGATGCGCCATCTGCCGTTTGAGTTGCTTTGAAAGCCTGTGTACCGGCTCTGGAAAATACTTTCGTAGTAGTAGTACCAACCGCCGTCGTGCCCTTTCCTGACTCCGGTATACAGAGTATCGGTCGACGTAGTCGAGGTGGCCCTAACAATGAGATAGTTGTGCCTCATGCCCATTTCAAGAGGATACGTATAGATACGAAGGCTGGTGCTCATTAGCGTAAAACCGCCCGCCGAGGCCAGCGACTTGACGAAATCCATTCCATTGGCGTACATATAACTCTCAATCTCACTGTATACGCTTTCGCTCAAGGTCATAAACGGTATCCAGTAATAGCCCTCGCCGTGCTTTTTGTAGAAATTCGTTGCCATGGTCTTGAACTGGCTCAGACTGCTGATGTTCGCCTGTCTGGGAGCTCCGTCCGGATCCACCATCTCACGGACATATGACTGCTCTCTCGTTTCGTTGTAAAACGATTCGTAGCTGTCGTTTTCACAGAGCTCCGGCATCACGTTGATACACCTGCTGTCGTTTTCATGATATCCGGCAAGAGACGTGCCCTTACCGAAATTGGATTTTGTCAGGTTAAAATACGAATAGTCTATGCGGTTGAAATCCAGCTTTGTTCCGTTTGAGTCCGTCTCTCCGTACAGGTCGTCCCATGTAATGTCGACAGCGTAATACTCTCCCTGAATCAGCACGACATTCCACGCGTGGTTTCCCTCGACCGACCAGTAGCTCGTGGTACCTTCTTCATCCGTCGTGCTTGAAACTATTCTGGCGTTTCCGAAAGCGTAATAACACGGTATTCCCGCTCTGGTCATAAGATACTGGAACGATCTGGCGTATCCGGCGCAGATAACCTTTTTCTGAACAAGGAAATTGTAAATGGTAAGATCCAGACGGGTGGTCGAGGTGTCCGACCCGTCAACATTTCCGCCGAGATTAAATCTGTAATCCTCCCAGTTGTATGACAGGTCCTTCGCGAGCTGATTGTGAAGATACATTTCTATCTCGTAGTCTTTTTTGCCCGACAGGCCGTCGAGTATCTCATCCGCCGCGGTCTCGACGAGATTTATATTATTATTCAGCGCTTCAAGGCTCAAAACACCGTTTTCAACGTCCCCGCCGGTAAAAGCGTATTTGTTGAAATTCAGCATTACCTTTTCTACTTTACGCTCTTTGTTGTAATAACGGGAGCCCTGGCCGTTTATATCTTCGTAGCCGTACCAGAAATACTCGGGATGGTCGTATGAAATGGCCGTCAGAACGTCTCCGGCTTCATCAATGCTCATAGCTGCCGATGAAAAAATGACCTCATCCTGAAGTTTTTCGATGGCGCTGCAGACTTCTCTATAGGCTTCTTTCTGATAATCCGTCAAAACCGCGTAGTAACGGAACATCCTGCAGTACTCTGTTTCCGTCATTGCGGCCGCGTTCTTCGGAGCGGCAAAAAGCACTAATCCGGCAAACAGAAAAATACCGAAAGAAAGCAAAAGTTGTCGAATAATGCTTTTCATTTCCTCTCCTTTCAAAGACTAAAGCAAAACCATTATCGTTAAAATACTAATGTTATTATACACCCCTCAGGGTGGCAGGAGCAAGCCGACTGTGCCAGCTTTTTCAGAGCCCCAGATACTTTCTCATTTTTTCTATCTTTTCGTCAGAAAGGGCGCCTGTGGCATTACCGGCGGCGCGAAGCTCCGTTTTTGTCCTGCTGCCGTCCGGTTTGAAAATCAGCCTGCCCCACCTGATTACTTCATAAAGCGGTGTCAGCGCCGGATGATCCTCCAATGCGGGATAGGTCAGCTTGAGCTTTTCGTAAGGGATAAAGACCCGCGACAGCACATAACCCGCTCTGCCGCCCTTTTTCTGGCGCTGATAGGCGACCCTCTGCTCTGTGGAGCCGTAAGCTCCGCCATCGATAATGAATGCGCGCATCGTGAGCAGCTCGCCGCTTTTTATCTCCCTGCCGTCGAACATGCAGGACGCCAGTTCTCCGGCTCCGTCAGCGAATGCGAGAAGTCCGGCATCCTGCAGCCTCTGCCGCCGCGCATCGCGCATTTCGTCCGTGATTTCCATGCAGTTCAAAACCCAAAGATCCAGCAAAAATCTGAGTCCGCAGCCGCCTGTTTCAAAATGCATCAGCATGTGCAAAATGTGGTGGTAATAATACCAGTCATCGCGCATTCTGAGATGATGCTCTGCTCCGCGCACCGGCTCTGCGCTCTTCCAGATTTCGTCAAGGACTCCTGCCGCCTCGTATTCATGCTCGTCCATAAGAGCCTCGTGAAGCTCTATCACTACATTCTTTTCCGTCACAAAGCCGCTGTGATAGCCGTCGCTGCCCCTGCTTTCGCATTTTATCCCGCCGGTAATAAGCTCAGCAGCCTTTTTATAATCAGCTTTTTTGACGAGAATATCTATATCGCTGCCGGTTCTCATCCAGTCCTCGGGATAGTATTCTCTCAGGACAGAGCCCTTCAGGGGAATGTAATCCACACCGGCATTTTCAAATATCTCTCCGACCCGCTCAAGGACAAACTTCTGCCTTGCGCAGCGCCGGATGGCCTTTAGATAGACCTGATTCAACCGGTCGGCGATTTCACTCTTCCCATCCAAAAGCGAGTACCTCGTTATCGCGTATGCCGCGAGGTGCCCCATGTCATGCATCTTTGCGAGTTTGTATATTCCGGCCGCCTCGCTTCCGGAAAGATTCGGGACGGCTTCCGTCTCCGCTCCCATCGCGAGCCTTATCAGCAGAATCAGTTTTTCCTTTATATTTACGTTCATTTTAAACCGGCTCGTAAAAAGTATCTGGGTTTTCGGGGTCAAACACCTCGCTCGCCCACATCACGGTCACAAGATCCGCGGTGTCGCTGAGATTGATCAGTTCATGCGTATAGCCGGGGAGCATAATTACCGTCTGCGGCTCCCCGCCGGTAACCTCGCATACCCTCACGGGAAAAGGCTCCCCTGTGGCGGGGTCGGTTCCGATCTTTCTCTGGCGTATCAGCCCATGCCCGGAAACCACGGTAAAAACTTCCCATTTGGAATTGTGCCAGTGCTGACCCTTGACCTGTCCGGGTCTGCAGACGTTGACACTGAGCTGGCCGTGACCGGAAAACTTAAGGAGCTCTGAAAAGCTGCCTCTCTCATCAGTCTTTGCCGTAGCAGGCCGCGCTGCCCTTTCCTCCGGCAGATAGCTGAGAAATACTGAAAACAGCTTCATCTCGAATGAATCCGCCGGATACCCCGGCAAGAACCCGTTTTTCAGACCCTCGTCATACTCTTTCAAAAGTTCGGCTGCGTAACCGAGCTTCACTTCATAACAGCCGGCCGCCTCACAGTATTTTCCGTTTTCATCAGAGACAACATCGGCGCCTTCATATCTGCAGCGGCGTTCCCGCCCTTTTAGCGCGTCAAGCATCGCATTTATAACATCATCGATAAAAATGACTTTCAGCACGGCTTCCGGCTCTCTGACATCTATCGGCAGCCCGGCAGCTATATTATGGCAGAAGGTACCAATCGCGGAATTGTAGTCCGGAAGCGTCCACTTTCCAACTATATTCGGAAAACGGTAAACCAGAGCCTTTGCTCCGGTCCTTGCGGAATGTTCAAAGAGAATCTCCTCACCCGCGAGCTTTGATCTGCCGTATTCACTGCCGGCATATCTGCCTGAGAGGCACGCCTGAATCGACGAAGCCAGCATCACGGGGCAGTTGTTACCCTGCTTTTCGAGCGTCCGGGTAAGCAGAGAAACAAAATCGCGGTTTCCGGCGTAAAACTCCTCAGAATCCACCGGGCGGTTTACCCCCGCCAGGTTAAAAACAAAATCACAGTCCGCGCAGTATTTTTCCAGATCCTCCGGCGCGTCCGTCCTTCCGTATTCGTAAATATCCTCAATAACAATCCCCGGGCGGGTCGCATCTTTTCCGTCTTTTATGTTTTTCAGGTTTTCGACCAGATTCCTGCCGACAAAGCCGCCTGCTCCGGTCACCAGAATCTTCATCTGTCTTCATCCCTTCCCCGGATTACGGTGCTGACGCGGCCTGTCATGCTCTGAATCAGCGTGACTACGCGCGTAGAAACGTTTTTATCCAAATAGTCAGGCACCGGCGTTCCATGGAGCTCCTCTTCTGCTAGAGACCTTGCCAGCTCCACCGCCTGCAGCAGGCCTTCCTCTTCGATTCCCGAAAGCACAAAACAGGCTCTTTCGAGAGCCTCGGGGCGCTCGGTGGAGGTTCGTATGCTGACCGCCGGAAAAGCTTTTCCGATGCTCGTATAATAGCTGCTCTCTTCCGGCAGGGTTCCGCTGTCCGAAACAACGCAGAAGGCATCCGCCTGAAGTCTGTTGTAATCGGTAAATGAAAACGGTTCGCAGACTCTGATTCTTTTATCAAGCGTGATGCCGGCAGCCTCGAGCCTCTGCAGGGAGCGGGGATGACAGCTGTAAATCACTGGCATATCATATTTCTCTGCCATGCTGTTTATCGCAGAAAACATCAAGCGCAGGCTGTGCATATCGTCCACGTTTTCCTCACGGTGCGCAGACAGCAGAATATAACCGCCCTTCTGCGTTCCGAGGCGCTCGTGAATATCGCTGCGCGATATCTTGTCCATATAATGATCCAGCACTTCCGCCATGGGAGAACCCGTGACAAATACCCGCCCCGCCGGCAGCCCGCAGGCAAGCAGATTGTCCCGCGCACTTTGGCTGTAAGGCAGATTGACATCTGAAATAATATCCACTATACGGCGGTTTGTTTCCTCGGGAAGGCGCTCATCCCAGCAGCGGTTCCCGGCTTCCATATGAAAAACCGGTATGTGCAGGCGTTTTGCACTGACGGCGCACAGGCAGCTGTTTGTATCTCCGAGAATCAGCAGAGCGTCGGGCGCCAGCTCTTTCATAAGTTCATACGAAGAAGCGATAATATTTCCCATTGTCTCCCCGAGGCTGCCTCCGGCTGCGTCCAGATATACCTCCGGTGCGGCAAGCTCCAGATCTTTAAAGAATATCCCGTTCAGATTGTAGTCATAGTTTTGTCCCGTGTGCGCGAGAATGCAGTCAAAGTGCTCTCTGCAAAGCCTGATCACGCAGGAAAGCCTGATGATTTCAGGTCTGGTTCCGACCATTATTAGAAGCCTCAGCTTCCCGTTATTCTGCCATTTTACGCTGTCGAATTTCATTTATTACTCCCAAAACAAATAAACCTGAATAATATAATTATTCAAGATAGTATAATAACACAAAACTGTTGTTTTTTACAAATTTTATGCTGACTTTCGGGATTACCGGTTAATTGAACAATTCCCTGAGAACCGCCGCGGATGCATCAAGTTCTTTTTCTGCAGTACGGATAAAGCTGTCGCACGCACTGCAAAAAGCGTCCTCATCCAGCGTCTGTATATAAGAATAAAGAATGTCTGCAAGATTTTTATCACCGGTATCTACGCAGATTCCCAGCCCGTTTTTTTCTATCAGGCGTCCCATATATGTGTGGGAATCTCCTATCTGCGGCACATAGTACATGGCTCCGTCATAGAGCTTGTTTCCCACGGCCAGCCGGGAGGTCATGCCCTGCGAGGGAATATTGAGAAGAAGCTCTGTTTCGGCAGCAAATCCGGGAATACGTCTCGCGAAATACTCGCCGTGCAAAAACACGTTCCTGATATCTCTCCCTCGAATGTATTCCTCGATATACCCGCCTCCGCGTCCGTGAAAATGGAGCTCAAAGCGGTTATCATTTGCCAGTGCGTCAATAATAGCCCTGTCGGTGTTTTCATGTCTGAGCAGCCCCCAGAACCGCACCCTTACAGGAGAATGCCTCAGTTCGTGCTGCGTTCTTTCTTCATGTGGGGTGAAATTGTGCGTGAGCACATATTTTTCGCCTTCGGGAAGCACCTTCAGAAAAGCTTTTGAACTGACAAAAGTGTACTGCGAGGCTCTGACCAGCCGGTCAATTCTGCTTTTGAACGGCCTGTATTTCTCATATGTATAGTCACGGTAATCAAAGATGAACCTGCCGGAGTAATGCTTTGTAAGCAGGTCGCCAAGAAGCACCGC
>JAFTAU010000073.1 GCA_017455435.1 Lachnospiraceae bacterium
ATCGCCCTTGAAATGCTTTTTGATGTGGTCAAGCCACGGCTTCATGGCCTTCTGGCGGTCGCGCTCCTGCTCCTGCATGGCGTCGGAACGCTTATAGAGCGGCAGGACGAGAAAGTTGATGGCAAGGCTGACAAATACGATGGCTATGCCAGCGTTTCCGATTTCCAGATAAACCGTAGAAAAGATAAATTCTATTATCATTTCTATCGGCGCGATAATAATATTGTACAGAATCGTTCCTATCATTCTGCACCTCCGATGACGGCAGATTCAGCCGCTTTTTCATTTTTAATGAGATAATCCGCCGCAATACGGGCGGCCTGCCCCCTATGCATCCAGCCTTCGTCGCGGACGCAGCCGCGAAGCTTTTTGTATGATTCGTCGTTTATCATTTCGTCAATGATTTCTTTGAGCCTCGGGAAATCGCTTTCGCTGAGCTTTTTGCCGATTTTGGAAAGGGCTTCAAAGGTCCAGATTTCGTCGTCCAGCCACGCGGCGTCATAGACGGCTTTGTCAAAGACGTCCGCGGCGTAGATCACCGGTTTGTCAAAGATAAACGAATAATCGAATACCACGGCGGAAAAGTCGCTGATCATGATATCCGAGGACGCAAGGCAGGAAAAATTGTCATTGTCCCTGTTCCACGAGAGCCTGTCGGATTCGGGAAACATCTCCATCAGCCTGTCCATATTGTCTTTTTCGGAAATATAGGACTGCGGGTGAGGGCGGATGATAATGCGGTACCCCGTATCAATAAGCGCCTTTATAATCCTTTCGCCGTATCTGGTAAGAATCGCGCTCTCGCCCCACGAAGGAGCCAGAAGCACGGTGGTCTCATGGGCGCCGGCGGCCTCCTGCGGCATTCTTTCACTATATTTTTCAAGCATGAAATCCATATAGGTGGAGCCGACAGAGAGATATTCTTTTTCGGGCAGACCTCTGAGCGATTCTATTTTTCTGAGTTTTTCCAGCGCGAAATCGCCGGTCTGGAGGATGGCATCGTAGTAGTCGAGTCCGAACATACGGTACATGGTGCCGTCATCCACGGAATGGGTGATAAAGACGTATTTTTCCACGTTTTTTGAGCGCTTCCACTGATAAACGTCCAGCCCGGGCGTGGTGGAAAGAACCGTGCCGGCGCGAAGCGTATTGAGCCGGGCAAAGCCCTTGCTGCCTTCGCCGATAAATTCGGGCTTTATGTATTCATAGCCCGCGGCAAAAACCGGGTCGTCCTCGCTCTGGGTAAGATACGCAAGCGGAATTTTCCTGCTTTCGAATTCGTCGCAGATGGGTCTGAAAACGTTCCAGTAACGCTTGTTGTCACTGTATATGACGTATGGAAGCTTTTCGGTTTCTTCTTTTCCTGATTTTCCGCCGGTGATGAGGTATTTGATTTTGATACGAAGCCCCTTCAGCGCGTACAGCGCGGTGGCGGCCAGCCCGATGATAATCGTAAAAAGCATGCTTCCCGTTCCGGGATCGATATATGCGGAAAAGAAATGCCTTAACATTCTTTTGCTCTCTCCTTAGCGTGCGGCGCGGGCTTTGATTGAAAGCCTTCCCGTTTTTTTGTCGAGCGTTACCGTGACGGTTTCGCCGCTCTTTATGTTGCCTCCGAGGGCTTCCTGCGCGAGCAGATCCTCGAGCTCTGTCTGAATAGCCCGGCGGAGCGGTCTGGCGCCGTATTTGGGGTCATAGCCCTTTGTGACGAGATAATCCTTTGCGGAAGCTGTGAGGCCAAAGGAAATTCCCAGCCCGGCCTGTGTGCGTTTTTGAAGGTCTGCGAGCTGATTATCCAGGATGGCCCCCACGTCTTCTCTGCCGAGCTGGCGGAAAACCAGAATCTCATCAATACGGTTCAGAAGCTCCGGTCTGAAAAGTTTTTTGACCTCCTCCATAACACCGTCTTTCATCTTGAGATAGTCGCTTTCGGCTGAAGTGTCAGTGTTAAAGCCCAGCTTTTTGGGCTCCACTATGCGCTGCGCTCCGAC
>JAFTAU010000012.1 GCA_017455435.1 Lachnospiraceae bacterium
CTCCCAATATTCGTAGAATCCGAAAAATTTGGGAGTGCTGAGAGGCAGGTATGCCTGTAGCACTCCCAATATTCGTAGAATCCGAAAAATTTGGGAGTGCTGAGAGGCAGGTATGCCTGTAGCACTCTCGATATTCGTAAAATCCGAAAAACTTGAGAGTGCTGAGAGGCAGGTATGCCTGTAGCACTCTCGATATTCGTAAAAACCGAAAAATTTGGGAGTGCTGAGAGGCAACAACCCCATCAGCACTCCCTGAAAAAACAGCTGTCCTTTTTATGGGGCAGCTGTTTTTGGTATAATATTAATGTCGAAAAACTTGAGTAACAAAAGGTGGCAGAATGACGATAGAAGAGGCAAAAAGTATTGTAGATAGTTTTAGTCTTGGTTGTATATATACGCCGGAAGAAGAATTTCGGTTTGTTGAAGCCGCCCAATTTTTGATAAAAATCCGAAAAGACAAAAATATATTATGGCTGCTTTCGGGTTATTATTATCAGCGCCATAATTTCATTTTATCAAAGAAATATCTGGAAATGCTTGCCGGGGAAGGCGAAACATCCGGAAGTGTTTGGCAGGGGTACATCTGGCAGGAAGGGTATTTGGGAAAAACAGATTATAAAAAAGCGTTAGAATACTTTCTTGAGGCCGCTGAAAAGGGTGATGTTTTGGGGTATTGCAAACTGGCTGAAATGGTGGGAAAAGGATACGGTATTGACCAGGACTATGAGATGTATAGAACTCTTGTTGAAAAAAACTACGAGGTAGTTAGAAGGGAAATAGATAATCCGCTTGCGTCTACGGCACTCGCAATGGTTCAGCTTGCTGAAATAAAAACAAAAGAAAAGAAAAAATACGAAGCAATGGATTTGTACGGCGAGGCTGTTGACCATCAAAAAAATTTCACCTGTGCATTTCCTGTTGTTGACAATATAAGGCTTCTAAGAACTATTATTTACAGGCTATATAAAATGGGAGAGTATAAAAAAGACAGATATTGTTGTCCGACTTACTGGTGGTTTAGCCCTGAGTCATATGAGCTTTGTTGGTTAAATGGCATAGGATCACAATTGGATTTTGATTATTGTGCCACTTGTGATGAGTGTGGAGATTGTAAAAATAGAAAAGAACGTAAGCATTTTTTTGAAGTGGTAAGAGTAAACAGAAGAAAAGCGATCAATTTTGATGGAAAACTATATCGCGATATGGAGGATTTTTGGTCTAATGCAGCGATAGGAAGACATAGAATGACATCAATAGCGTGGTACACGTTTGACAGCAACATTACATGGGTTTAGTATCATTATCAAGAAAAAAGGAGCGCCACATGACCACAAACGAAGCGAGAAGCATAGCAGAATCATTTAACGAAGACAATTACACAGAGGAAGAGGAATTCCGCTGTATTGAGGCAATGCAGTTTCTGATAGAAAAGGAGCGCAGCCCCCGGGACATGCTGCGCACGCCGCACAAAGTCACTTTTTATTACGGTGACAGCCTGCAGCGGCTGGAGTCGGTTATGGAGGATGATGAATGCGTCATCAATTTCAATAATAGGTGGTACCGCACTCGCGAAGATTTTTTCGAAAAAGCCGAGGTAGACGGCGTGCGGCTGACGTCAGTTTATGACGAATTATATGGATTTAAGGTGGACTAAATGGCAGAACAGCTAATCTTCCGCGGCAGCGCGGCCTATCAAAAATACGAAGAACTTCTTATGCGTCGTGACGCGCTCAAAAAAGAAGCGTTTCAGTATCATCTCGAATATGCCAGAGTTTTCGGTGAATTGATTATCGAGGTTTTCAACGCAAAAATCGAGGCAATACGTCTGAAAAAGACCATCGATTTTTGCCAGACCTTTTTCAACCGGGGCGAAAACGTGGATCAGGCTGCGCTGCAGGACTATATCCAAAAAGAGCTTGAGCAGTACAGGTGGCGGCTTGATGAGCTGCTCAGTGAATACAAAAACGCCTCAGGCGCAGAGATGGCTTCGGAGGCCGACATGATAAAAATCAAAAAAATCTACCGCCGCCTTGCAAAGCAGATTCATCCCGATATGAATCCATCGGTCGCGGAAAACGAGGAGCTCAAGGAGCTTTGGCAGCGGCTCGTCATTGCTTACAATTGCAACAACCTGAAAGAAATGGAAGAAATAGAAGTCCTCGTGGCCGCCGTGCTCGACAGGATGGGCATGGGCGGTGGTGATACTGCCGTCTCAAACATCGAAGAAAAAATCGCTGCACTCGAAGAGGAGATTGAGACTATAAAAAACACGGATCCGTATCAGTACAAAAAACTCCTCGAAGACGAAGCCGCCGTTGAGAGCAAAAAGGCCGAACTGCGAGAGGAACTGCAAAAATACAAAGACCACGTCGCCGAACTCGAAAAAATGCTCGAAGATATGATTCTTCAGAACGGAGTGAAATTCGTATGGAAAATAACATTATAAACAGCGAAAAAGCCGGTATTGTTTCCGCCCTGGAGACGCACGACCTCGGCGAAATCATAAAGCCGATGATAAGGGAAATACACCTGTTTGACACGTATGTCGCAGGCACTTCGTATCTGAGCGACACCTCTGTTCTGGAGGTTGTCAAATCGGGTGACGAGCTGACGCTCCGTCGCGAGGACAACAAATTCGACAGCAACGCCATCCTCGTTTTGAACGCCGAGCTCAAAAAACTCGGCTACATCCCCGAAAAGGACAACGTCGTTTTCGCGCGTCTTATGGACGCCGGCAAGATACTCAAGGCAAAAGTAACCAACGTCGAAAAAATAGGCTCCTTCACCCAGATTTCAATCGGGATATATCTGGCAGATCTATGAGCACTGCGTGGAAAGAAAGCGCCTGCGCGGTTTTCGCTGACAACGAGTCCGTTTTATAGTATAATATTAGTCGGCTCGGCGAGATACTGACGCCGGCCGTCAGGAGAAGAGTATGCCCAGGGGAACAAATCAAAAATTCAAGTTTTACTACACTATGAAAATCATGCTCGAAATGACGGACGAGGAACACAGCATTACCGTACCGCAGATCATCAAGGAGCTGGAACAATACGAAATCACCGCGGAGCGGAAGAGCGTCTACGAGGACCTGCATGATATGGAACGCTTCGGCATCGAGGTCATGAAAGAGCAGATCGGCCGGCAGACCTTCTATCATGTCAGCGCCCGTGAATTTGAACTTCCTGAGGCAAAGCTCCTCATCGACGCTATCCAGTCGTCCAAATTCATCACGCGGACCAAATCCCACGAGCTCATCCAAAAGATAAAGGGCTTTGTCAGCAAGTATCAGGCAAGGCAGCTTCAGCGCCAGGTTTTTATCGCAAACCGCGTCAAGACCATGAACGAAAGCGTTTATTACAACGTAGACGAGATTCACAACGCCATCAATCAAAACAAAAAAATCAGTTTTGAATATTTCAAATGGGACGTGAACAAAAAACTCGTTCCGCGCCACGACGGACTGCCCATCTGTGTCAGCCCGTGGGCGCTCACGTGGGACGACGAAAACTACTACCTTGTCGCCTATGACGATTTTGACAAAAAAATAAAGCACTACCGCGTCGACAAAATGATGCACATCGAAGTGATAAATGAAATGCGTGAGGGCAAAGAACTTTTCAAGGGTTTTGACATGGCACGCTACTCCCGCGCCACCTTCGGCATGTACGGCGGCGAGGAGCGCACGGTCAGAATCCTCACCGAAAACAGTCTGTGCGGCGTCTTCATCGACCGCTTCGGCAAGGACATCATTTTTTCTCCGGTCGATGACGACCACAGCGAGTTTTTTGTCAAGGTCAATGTCAGCCCTCAGTTTTTCGGCTGGATTTTCAGCCTCGGCACCGGCGTAAAACTCCTCTCCCCCGACGACGTCGTGGCAGACATGAAAACCGCCGCAAGGAAGTTTTTGGAGATGTATTGAGGGGGAGAGTAGGAATAGTGAAGGCTTTTACATATTGATAAGGATATTACAGTGAATTATTTAGAAGAAGAATTTGATAAAACAGATAAATACAGTATAGAACAACAATGAAGCAGATTATGAACAAAACCTTCATAGACATGATGGAGTATCAGGGCGTTGTGGCAGATTTATTAAACCGATTGAAAACGGTATAAAACCAATATAATAAGAAGAACAATACAAACAGTTTTTTAAAGCTTAAGAATAGAAGAATTATAAGGAGGTTCACCCTATGAGCAGAGTTAATTACGGCGCAAAGCCCATCATGTTTCCACAGCCTGTGCTGATTGTCGCATCCTACGACGAAAACGGCGTTCCAAACGCCATGAACGCGGCGTGGGGCATTACCACGAATTTCAACGAAATCACCATCAGTATGTCGCACCACAAATCTACGGACAATATCGTCGCCCGCGGCGCTTTTACCGTGAGCATGGCGACGGAGGATCAGGTAATCCCCTGCGACTACGTGGGCATCGTGTCCGCGTCAAAGGTTCCGGACAAATTCGCCAGAGCCGGTTTTCACGCCACAAAGAGCGAGTTTGTTGACGCGCCGCTGATTGACGAGCTGCCCATGACGCTCGAATGCCGCCTGAAGAGTTTTGAAGGCGGCCTGCTGGTGGGCGAAATAGTAAATGTTTCTGCGGACGAGAGCGTTGTCACGGACGGCAAAATTGACCCCGAAAAATTAAAACCCATTTCATTTGATCCGGCGAATAATGCTTATCTCGCTGTTGGTCCGAAGGTGGGCGACGCCTTCAAGGACGGGCTGAAGCTGAAGTAATCGCTTGCGCTGCGAATCGCGAAAAACTCTGCGTCGCGGCAGGCACACGGTGTCGGGAATTTTGACGCCACGTCACAGCATTTGAGGAGATTACATCATGTCAAAATGGATTAAGCGCACGCATTTTTTCAGCAGCGACAAATACGAATGCAGCTCTTGCGGGCGGCAATTTGACCGCCCGTCGGCTGCCTGCCCGGGTTGCGGCGCTGCCATGCGCGGCTCACAATATGACCCTTCCTGGGTTGATGAGGTGGAAATGCTCGACGCCATTTTTGATGATTGAAGAGTGGCGGAGAAAAAAGCGGAGTTTCAAGCTGATTTTCTCCAAAAAGTGGAGAAAAAAGAGCGATTTAGGGCGTTTTTCTCCAAAAACGGAGAAAAAAACGAGATTTCAAACTGATTTTCTCCAAAAAGTGGAGAAAAAAGAGCGATTTTAGGGCGTTTTTCTCCAAAAACGGAGAAAAAACGAGATTTCAAGGCAATTTTCTCCAAAAAGTGGAGAAAAAAGAGCGATTTTAGGGCGTTTTTCTCCAAAAACGGAGAAAAAAACGAGGTTTCAAGCTGATTTTCTCCAAAATTCGGAGAATACCGTGCATCAGATAAATTATCAATTATATTAGCAGAGGTTACAGGAAAAATGAATCCACACGAACAGATAGATTTAAATGATTGCCCGTTTTGCGGTGGGGCGGGGATTCTGGAAGAAGAGGAAGGCTGGTGCTGGTACGTGGTCTGCGCGGACTGCGGCTCACAGACAGCTGCCTCGGAGTATGAAAAACCCGCTGACCGCGAGCTCGCCGCGCAAAAAGCCGCTGCGCTATGGAATATCGGCAAGGTAGTGCGCGGCAATATCAGTGAGTAGCGGATATTCAAAAGCCGCTGCGCTATGGAATATCGGCAAGGTGGTGCGCGGAAATATCAGCGAGTAGCGGATAACCGGCAGATAACCAGCAGCCGCTGCGCCCGTCTTATAAAACGGCCGGCCGCACCCGGCATCTATAGCCCCGCGCCGGGCTCGCTTGTATAATTACAAAGGAAAACCCATGAAATTTGCTCACATATCCGATCTTCATCTTGGGAAACGTGTAAACGAGTACTCAATGCTTGAAGATCAAAAATACATTCTCGCAAGGATTCTGAATATACTTGATGATGAAAAGCCCGATGCACTGCTTATCTCCGGGGATATTTATGACAAATCTATTCCCTCCGCGGAGGCCGTGTCGCTGTTTGACGATTTTATCGTGCGCCTTGCCAAAAAGCAGCTCAGAACCTTCGTCATCAGCGGAAACCACGACTCGCCGGAGCGCCTTTCCTTCGGAAACCGCCTGATTGACATGAGCGGCATTCACATTTCGCCTGTTTATGACGGCAGTATTAAGCCGACGGTTCTTTCAGACAAATTCGGTGATGTTAATATCTACATGCTCCCGTTTATAAAACCCGCTCACGTAAGGGCGGCGTTTTCTGAGGCGGAAATCGCGGATCAGACCGCGGCCGTCCGTTTTGCCCTGCAGCAGGCAGGTGTCGATCCCGCCGCCCGCAACGTCCTTTTGGCGCATCAGTTTGTCACCGGTGCGGAGCGTTCTGATTCGGAAGATATATCGGTAGGCGGCACGGACAATGTAGACGCCGCCGTTTTCGCAGATTTTGATTACGTCGCGCTTGGTCACATCCACAGACCGCAGAACGCGGGCGGAGAAAAGATCAGGTATTGCGGATCGCCGCTAAAATACTCGTTCTCCGAGGCGCCCTACGACAAATCTGTCACTATCGCGGAGCTCGGAGAAAAAGGCAGCCTCGCGGTGAAGACCGTCCCCCTCGTCCCCATGCGTGAGATGCGCGAAATAAAGGGCAGTTACGACGAGCTGATGTCAAAAAGCTATTATGACGGCACGGACTACACGGATGCATACATGCACATCACGCTCACCGATGAGGATGACATCCCGTTTGCCGCCGCAAAGCTGCAGCAGATCTACAAAAATCTCATGAAGCTTGACTATGACAACAGCCGCACCCGCCATAAAGCGACCTTTGACAGCGCTTCGGATGTGGAACGCAAGACGCCGCAGCAGCTGTTCGCTGATTTCTTTGAGCAGCAAAACGGCCGCCCGCTTTCAGAGGAGCAGGCTGAAATAGTTGAATCTATCATAAAGTCAATCTGGGAGGGCGAACAATGAGACCTGTATTGCTGACCATGTCCGCCTTCGGACCGTATCTCGAAAAAACTGTTATTGATTTTGAAAAGCTCGGCGCGGCCGGAGTTTATCTGATTACGGGAGATACCGGCTCCGGCAAGACCACTATATTTGACGCAATCTCCTTCGCGCTCTTCGGCGAGGCCAGCGGAGGAATAAGATCCGGGGCAATGCTGCGTTCCGCGTCGGCAGAGCCGGACGTCCCCACCTTTGTCGAGCTGACATTTGAAAATGCCGGAAAGACCTACACCGTCAAAAGAAATCCGGAATACTTCCGCCTGAAAACGCGCGGCGAGGGCTTGACAAAAGAAGCCGGAAGCGCCGAACTCAGCCTCACGGACGGCCGCGTCATCACAAAGTCCACCGAAGTGACCGCGGAAATAATCGAAATAATCGGCGTAGATAAAAACCAGTTTTCGCAGATTGCCATGATAGCGCAGGGCGATTTTGCGAAGGTCATTCTCGCATCTACGGATGAGCGAAAGGCCATTTTCCGTCGTCTTTTTCACACGGAAAAATATAATGCGCTTCAGGAAAAACTCAAAAGCTTATACAGCGCGACGGACGCGGAATACAAAGCTCTTTCGCGCAGCGTTACACAATTTGCCGGCGAGATTGACTGCGATGAAAACGACCCGCTGTCAATAATGGTCGAAAAAGCCCGCGCCGACCGGCTTGCTCCCGAGGACACCATATCCCTGCTCGAAAAACTCATTTCGCAGGATGACTCCCGCGCCGAAAAAATCAAAGCCGAAATTGAAAAGGCTGATAAAAATCTGAAAAAACAAAATAATTTACTGACAAAGGCTCATACGCTGAAAACTGCTCGCGAGTCTCTGGAAAAGGCGCAGTCCGAACTAGCCGAAAAAACAGGGAGCAAAACCTTGCTCGAAAAAGCATACAAGGATGCAGGCGAACGCAGCCCCGAGGCAAAGAAAATGACAGACGCCGCGGCGCGGCTCAGGGCGCAGCTCGGCGACTATGCGGAGCTTGATGCCGAAAAGGAAGGGCTGGCCGCGCTTGAAAATACCATAAAGACTCTCATAAGAAAGGCGGAAAATGAGCGAAACGCGCTAAATAAGCAGGCGCAAAAGCTGACCTCGGACAAGACCGAGCTGACGGGCCTTTCGGACGCGCCGGAGAAAAAGGCAAAGCTGCAGGCTCAAAAAGAAAAGCTCAGTAAAAAGCAGGAAGCGATAGGCGCCATTCTTGACGAGCTGGATGAAGAAGAGGAGCTGCAGTCTGCACTCGTATCGGCTCAAGAAGCATATCAGACTGCCTCGTCGGATTATGATACGAAAAACGCCGATTACGAGGCAAAAAACAAGGCCTATCTTGACGGACAGGCGGGTATTATCGCTCAAACTCTGACGGACGGGGTGCCCTGCCCCGTATGCGGCTCGGCATCTCACCCGCATCCCGCGCAGCCTCTGAAAGACGCCCCCACAAAAGAGCAGCTCGAAACAGCCAAAAACGCTGCTGAAAATGCCCGCAAGACCTGCACCGAAGCTGCCGAAAAAGCATCCGGAATCCGCGTGTCGGCAGAGCAAAAACGCACCGCCATCACAAAAACCGCAGCGAAAGAACTCAAAACAGAAGATTTCGACCAAATCAAATCCGCAGCGCAGGAAAAGCTGCGCGAAACACAGGACGCTCTTGAAGCTGTCGACGCCGACCTCGAGGCGATAAACAAACAGCTTACCCGCAAAAACGAGCTGGAACAAATCATCCCGCAGGCAGAGAACGCACTGACCACAGCAAAGGACGCGCTCACTCTCACCGAGAAAACTCTCGCCGAAAAACACGTTTCGCATGGCGGCGCTCAAAAACGAATTTTTGCCTTGAGTTCAAAACTGGAATACGAGTCCGCTGATGCGGCCCGGGAGGCTGCAGAAAAACTGGAGAAAGATGCCGCCGCCATCACGGCCGCCATCGAAAACGCAAAGAATGAGCTTAACACCTGCATATCGAAAATCGATGGGCTAAATACCGTTATCGACCAAAACAAAAAGATTCTCGAGGAAAAGACGGAATATGACGAAGAAGCGATTGCCGAAATAATTCGCGAGCTGGAGGGCGGAATAGAAGAGCTGAGCTCCGAAAAAGACACGCTCACTCTACGTATTTCGACCAACAGGCGTCTTCTCGCAAGCATCAAAGAAAAAGCTGAGCAGTCCGACGCTGTCGGGAAAAAGCTGACCGCCATAAAAGCACTGTATGAAACGGCTGCCGGCAATTTGTCCGGAAAAGAGAAAATCATGCTGGAAACCTACGTTCAGACGGCATATTTTGACAGGATTATCGCCAGAGCGAATCTGCGCCTGCTCGCCATGACCGGCGGTCAGTATGAATTCCGCCGCAGCACCGAAGCCGGCAATATCAGAAGCCAGAGCGGGCTGGAGCTGGACGTTATCGACCACGCAAACGGCACCCTGCGCAGCGTCCGGTCGCTCTCCGGCGGAGAGTCCTTTGAGGCCTCGCTTTCCCTGGCGCTCGGACTTTCGGACGAGGTTCAGTCCTCGGCCGGCGGAATCCGCATGGACACTATGTTTGTGGACGAAGGCTTTGGCACACTCAGCGAGGATGACCTTTCGCAGGCGCTTCAGGTGCTGCTGAGTCTCGCCGAAGGCAACAAGCTCATAGGCATTATTTCCCACGTCGCCATGTTAAAAGAAAAGATTGACAGACAGATAGTGATTACCAAAACAAAAGCCGGCAGCACGGCGAGAATAGTGATATAAACCGCCCGCGGACGCGAGGCTTATAAGGAGGAAAGTATGCGCATTTTAAAAAAACTTTTAAAGACAATGCTGATTATTGTACTGGCAGTGATTGTTCTTGCAGGAGGCTTTCTGGGCTACCTCACCATCACGGAGTATAGCCCGGACCCTGTCGAAAAGGCTGAAATAATCGAAAATTCCACCGGCAAAAAGCTCGCCAGAGGAGAGGATTTCACTATTGTTTCGTGGAACATCGGATACGGCGCACTGGGCAAATATTCTGATTTTATTATGGACGGAGGCGGAAATGCTCCCGATGCTGATGAAAAACAGGTGCGGGCATATCTTGAGGGCATAAAAACCACGATAGAAGCCGAAAACGCCAATATTTACATGCTCCAGGAGGTTGACAGCAATTCTTCCCGTTCACACGGCATAGATGAGCGCTCTTTTTTCAGCAAAAATGAAAACTGCTTCGCGCTCAATTATTCCTGCCCGTTTGTACCCTATCCATGGCCGCCCATCGGCAAGGTCCACTCCGGGCTCTATACGGCATCTGATTATGAAATGACCGCTGCCGACAGGATCTCGCTGCCGTGCCCGTTCTCGTGGCCGCTTCGTATTGCAAATCTGAAGCGCTGCCTTATGGTCAGCCGCTACCCGCTGGCTGATACGGACGCTCAGCTTGTGCTGGTAAACCTGCATCTCGAGGCGTACACCGAGCCGGAGGGCCGCAAGGCTCAGATGGAGCAGTTCCTTGGTTTTATTGAGGAAGAATATAAGAAGGGCAATTACGTCATTGCCGGCGGCGATTTTAATCAATGCTTCCCCGGCTCGCTTGACAAATATCCCAACACGCACGAAGATCTCTGGACTCCCGGCATCGTGGAGGAGAGCGAGATACCGGAGGGCTTTGCGCTGGCATATGATATGACCACGCCCACCTGCCGCCTGCTCAATCAGCCGTATGACCCGGCAGATACCGAAAACACTCAGTATTACGTCATCGACGGATTCATTCTCTCGCCGAACGTACAGCTTAACGGAGTCAAAACCATAGACGCGGCGTTTGAAAACACCGATCACAACCCCGTCAGACTTGACGTAACACTCAAATAAAAGCACCGATTATTTTTTAAGATTTTCGCATTTTCCGAGGATATAGCTTTTGACAAATTCAAAATCCTCGCCGCAGACGTAGACCTGATTTCTGCTCAGGGTCTGATTGACCTTGATGACGCCGCGGCGGGGATTTGTTTTTACCTTTTTGACGCGGGCGAATTCAGAATACATGGTCGTGCGCGTGGCGTTCATGCCCGCGGCCATGGTAGACAGGTTCCCGGAGAGCGCGCCGACAGCGGCAGTGACAGCGCCGATTTTTTTGGCCTTCCGCGCCTGGTCGGAGGTCTGCTCATGCAGAATGCCGGTCTGGTCCATGGTGAAAACGACGATATAATTTCCGCCCATAATTGCGGCGTAAATCAGATAGCTGATGAAGGCGATAACGATAATAACAGCGAATACTATTCCGAAAATCTTGAGATTTGTAAGAAGGCTGTCGCTGTCAAAGCCGTTTCTAAACAGATCAATGATAGAAACGAACACGAAAACCGCGCCGAATGCAATCAGCATAACTTTACATATAAGAAAGAAAATCGTGGGTTTTTTAAACAGGCTCATCTTGTAGACCCAGCGGTATTTGCCGTCGTCATACAGAGTTACCCTGTCGGTCACTTCATATTTTTCCTGTGCCATAGCGTCCTCCTCTCCGTTCCCCGTGGTACAAAAAAACCGACTGACGTCTCTGTCATTCTACAGGTTTGTATCAGGGCTTGTCAACGGCTAAAAACCCGCAAATGCCGGGCGCTGTGGTCTTGAATTGTGCTCCCATTTGTTATATCATTGCCTGGTATGATTGAGCTTCAGACAGATAGAAATGAAAAAGAGAGAGTGGTGCTGGCGGGCGTCTGGGAGACGTCGGATGGCGGCACTTATGTCGACTTTCTGCACTCCATGGAGGAGCTGGAGGAGCTGGCCGCCGCCTGTGAAAAGGAGCCCGTGGAAAACGTGGTTCAGACCCTCGAAAAGCGCACTGCGGCACTCTATATGGGCTCAGGAAAAGTGGCTGAAATAAAGGGCGCGGTGGCGCAAAACGATGCTTCTGCCGTTATTTTCAATGACACGCTGACCCCTGTCCAGATACGCAATCTTCAAAAACAGCTCGGTGTGAACGTCATCGACCGCACTGCTCTTATTATCGAGATTTTCGGCATTCGCGCCAGAACGCGCGAGGCAAAGCTGCAGGTGGAGCTCGCGAGGCTGGCTTATATGAAGCCGCGCCTCATCGGTATGTGGGAAAAGCAAAACCGCCAGGGCGGCGCGTCGGGCGCCATGTCCAGCAAGGGCGAGGGCGAGACGCAGCTGGAAATCGACCGCCGCACCATAGACCACCGTCTGGCCGATTTGCGGCGTGAACTCAGGGTGGTCGAGCTGGAACGCAGGACGCAGCGAAAGAGGCGCGGCTCGTCGGGGCTGCCGCTGGTGTCGCTGGTAGGTTATACCAACGCCGGCAAATCCACCATTATGAACGCATTCGTAAAAGCCTGTACCGAAACGGAAAAACAGGTTTTTGAAGCGGACATGCTTTTTGCCACGCTCGATACCACGGTCCGTAGAATCAAGGCGTCCGTCGGGAACGAATTTCTGCTGTCCGACACGGTCGGCTTTATCCAAAAGCTTCCGACCGGTCTTATAGAGGCTTTCAAATCCACGCTGGAGGAAGTAAAAGAGGCGGATCTGATTCTGCACGTAGTGGATTATTCGGACGGATATTATAAGGATCATATGCAGACCACGCTCGACACCATAGCAGAGCTCGGCGCAGGCGATGTGCCGGTAATAACCGTCTATAACAAATGCGATCTGCGAGGTGATACCGCGTATCCGAGACGCGGTCCGATGGTTCGCGAGGGCGCGGCGGATTCAGGCAGCGTTTATATCAGCGCGGCAGAGGAAGACTCCATCCGTATGCTCGCCGAGGTCATCGGCGAGGCAGTCAACGGCCGCGTGGTGGAAGAGGAGCTGTTTTTTTCGTATGATAAGGGTGGCGAAATGTCAGAGCTCATCGCCCGCAGCGAGGTCGTTTCCCGCGAATACGCCCCGGACGGAGTCAGGCTGACCATCCGCCGCAGAAAAAAGCCATAATGGATAATAATCCTTAATACAGATTATTACAAAATAGCATTTGACTTTTACTAAAAGCAGGGCTATTATGAGATTGATAAAAAAATAACAATCAGAAAGTGAGGCGTTTCTTATGAACAAGTTTTATCGTTTGCTTTCAGTGATTTTAGCGGCTGCTATGATGCTTTCTTTCTCAGCCTGCGGCTCGGAAGAAGAAACCACCGGAGCACAGTCCGAAGCTCCTTCAGATGTATCAACGGAAGAAGCCTCCGTTCCCGTCGAAAAGACAGTTATCAAAGTTGCCGCCCTCAAGGGCCCCACTGCCATGGGCATGGTTCAGTTGATGGACGATACCGACAGCTACGAGTTTACGTTAGCCGGCGCGGTTGACGAGGTCACGCCTCTTGTCGCAAAGGGCGAGGTTGATATCGCAGCCGTCCCCGCAAACCTGGCGTCTGTTCTTTATAACAACCTCGAAGGCAAAGTTGCGGTTATCGCGGTCAATACGCTCGGCGTTCTTTACATCGTCGATCACGGCGCAGCTGTCAGTTCCGTAGCCGACCTCAAGGGCAAGACTATTTACGCCAGCGGCCAGGGTGCCACCCCCGAGTACGCGCTCAATTACATCCTGCAGGGCAACGGCATCGACCCCGAAAAGGATGTCACAATCGAGTGGAAGAGCGAGCATGCCGAGTGCGTTTCCGCGCTGATGAACGACGCGGAGGGCATCGCAATGCTGCCGCAGCCTTTTGTGACTACCGCCCAGATGAAGGACGAGGCCGTGCATATTTCGCTTGATCTGAACGAAGAATGGGACAAGGTTCAGACTGCTGCCGGAAAACCGGGCGGACTGCTCACCGGCGTAGCCATTGTCAGAAAAGAATTCGCAGAGGCTCATCCCGAGGAGCTGCAGAGCTTTATGGCGGCTTATGCTCAGTCTGTTGAGTTTGTAAACAATAACACCGCCGAGGCGGCCGCTCTTATCGGGGCTAAGGATATTGTCCCTGAGGGCGTTGCGCTTAAGGCTCTTCCTTATTGCAACATTGTCTGCATTACCGGCGATGAGATGAAGGAAATGCTCTCGGAGTATCTCGGAGTTCTCTTTGAGCAGAATCCCAAGGCCGTCGGCGGACATCTTCCCGATTACGATTTTTATTTTGGTGATTATTAAGAGGTAAGTTTCTCGTTTGAGATGAACGAAGGACAAAAAGCCAACAACAATAATAAGCGGCGGAGAGTATTGCAAACAATACTTTCTGTCGCTTTTTGGCTTTTGCTGTGGCAGGTCATCAGTATGCAGACGAGGTACGGGGTTTTTCTCGCCTCGCCTGTTGATGTGCTCGTCGCTCTCTATGAGCGGATTCTGACGGCGCGATTCTGGCTGGCGGTATTGAATTCTCTGTGGCACATTTTATGCGGCTATCTGCTGGCGATGGCGGTTGGCTCGCTGCTCGCTTTTTTCAGCCACAAAAGCCTTGTTTTTGATACGCTGCTTACGCCGATTATGCGCCTTATCCGCACGGTACCGGTGGTGTCCTTTGTTATTCTGGCGCTGATACTGCTGCCCTCCGGCATGCTGACCGTGCTGATTGCATTTCTTATGGCTCTGCCCATTTTTTACCAGAGTGTGCTGCTGGAAATCAAACGCCGCGATATCGGGCTCAAAGAAATGGCGCTGGTTTACGGTGTCAGCCGCATGCGCCGATTCAGATTTCTCGATATTCCGCAGATTTTCCCCGGCTTTGAAAAAACGGCTGTAATGGCGCTCAGCTTTGCGTGGAAATCCGGAACCGCCGCAGAGGTCATCGGCTCCGGCGCGAATTCCATAGGCGGTATGCTGCAGCAGGCAAAGATTTATCTGGATACACCGGAGCTTTTTGCGTGGACGCTCACTGTGGTGCTGGTCAGCATTCTGACCGAAAGACTGCTCAAATACCTGCTGCGCGGAGCGTATATGTGGTTTTCGCGTATCAGAGAAAAGCCTGCCCGTGAATGTGAAAAGTCCGACGTACCGTCCGCAGAAATCCCGGAGGTGTCCTCCGATAATCACTGCTGCGCCGTGGAACTCCGGTTTGTCAGCAAGAACTTCGGCGAAAAATCCGTTCTGGATAAAGTTTCGCTCAGTGCGAAAGAAGGAGAAATCCTCGCTCTTATGGCTCCGTCCGGCGCAGGCAAAACCACGCTCCTGCGGATAATTGCCGGAACGGAAACCCCGGACAGCGGGGAGATAAAAGCTCCTGAGAAAGGCAGTATCCGCCTGATGTTTCAGGAAGACAGACTTCTCGAATACTTAAACCCTGTTGAAAACGTGCTCTTTACCTCGCCCTGTGTTACTGCGGCTGAGATAAAAGACGCGCTTACAAAAATCGGTCTCGGCGACAGCCTTTCCCAAAAGACCGGCGAATTCTCCGGTGGTATGAAACGCCGCGCCGCGCTGGTCAGGGCGCTGCTCTCAGATTGCGACCTGCTCCTCCTCGACGAACCGCTGACCGGTCTGGACGAGGATTCGCGCCTGCTCGCCGTAAGCCTCATAAAAAATCTCCGCCGCGGCCGCACCGTTATCCTCACCACCCACCGCGAAGACGAAGCCGCCCTCCTCGCCGCCCGGATCGCGCACCTGTAACATCCCCTTCAAATACTCTATTAAACCTCATTTACGCAGCGTTTAGCATAAACTGCATTCGATGCAGCTTTGTGCTAATGCCAAATCTTTCATCCGACTTAATTGTTTAGCACAAACTTGTGTTTTCTGCCTTTTATGCTAACAACTATCGATTCCACAGCCAGAAAAGTTTAGCACAAACTTGCGTTTTCAGCCTTTTATACTAAACATTA
>JAFTAU010000074.1 GCA_017455435.1 Lachnospiraceae bacterium
AAGACTTCAGCAATCAGCTAAGAAGCTATAACCGCAGAGATTACAACAACTTCCCGATGCGCCCTTTGGGATGGAAATCTCCATCGACCGTGTTAAAGGAATTCATTAAGTGGGGTGTAACATATGTTTGACAAACCTACATTCCAGGCTGATAAGCAAGATGGAAAACGCTTGATTATCTTCGCATAATGCGGTAGTATAATCCTGTCCTTCTGGGACAAACGTGGGGGAAACGCTTCGGATCCTTTCCGGGGCGTTTCTTTTTTTAAAAAAGGAGAGGTGAAAAATGAAAAAAACTATTATCTTGTTGGCTTTGGTGTGTTTTTTTGCGGGGTGTTCAAGCGCAAATAAGGAGAGCGCTCCCTCACAGATAACTTCGTCTGCGCCGACAACAAAGGCAAAAGAATCGACGCCTTCGTGGACATATACTCCGACTAAGGCGACAACCAGCAGGGGCACGCCTATCGTTGACGAAGATTACTTCGATGTTAACAATGTATATATGTATTCTGTTGATTCAACCTGTTTCAGCGAGGTTGGGTATGACAGAGACAGCGAGAATCTTGTTGTCACGTTTAGGGACTCCGGGGCAACATACGTCTATACTGATTTCCCAATGTATGAATGGGATTCATTTTTTAACGCCTCTTCGCTCGGAAGATATTACAATAGCCATATCAAAGGGTATTTCCCTTGCTATAAGGTGGAATAACGGTTGACAAAAATTTTGATGTGGTGTAATATCCACTTCCCCACTTAATCCAATCTACCACCCGAGAGGGTGTCAATGAGAAAGTATCATCATCTGAAGTATCCGGACCGGCTACGTATTGAGACGTGTCTCAGAACGAACACGCCATATAAGACCATAGCCAATCTTCTGGGAGTACACGTGTCTACGATCTACCGCGAAGTAGAGCGCGGCAAGTATCTGCACCGGAACTCCGAGTGGATTGATGAGGAAAGATATAGCTGCGACAAGGCAGAGGAGCAGTATCAGCAAGGGCTAAGGGATAAAGGCACAGATCTCAAGATCGGAAGCGATCACGCCTACGCTGACTATATCGAGCACATGATATGTGACGAGAAGTATTCCGTAGACGCGGCTCTTGCCTCTGCGAAAGCGGAGGGCTTTGCAACGAGCGTTACCCGGACTACGATTTATTCCTATATCGACAAGGGAATCTTTTACCGGTTAACGAATAAAGATTTACCGGTCCGCGGCAAGAAGAAGCACAAGTACCGGAAGATACGAGCCAAGAGTCTGCCAAAAGGAACGAGCATAGACAAGCGGCCGAAGGTAGTTTACAGCCGTAAGGATTTCGGGCATTGGGAGATGGATCTTGTCGTTGGCAAGCGCAAGCGCGGATCTGTGCTCTGTGTCATGACCGAGCGCAAGACCAGGGACGAGATTATACGGAAGATGTCCGGCAAGGCCGCGGAGAACGTAGTCAATATGCTGAACGGTCTGGAAGCGGACTACGGCGAACGGTTCCGGAACATCTTTAAGAGCATAACCGTAGACAATGGGGTGGAATTTTCCGACCAGGAAGGAATGGAGACCAGTATTTACGGCGGAAAGAGAACGGCCGTATATTACTGCCATCCTTATTGTGCCTCTGAGCGCGGATCCAACGAGAATAATAATAAGCTGATCAGGCGGCATATACCGAAGGGTGAGGATATCGACAAAGTGTCCGTCGAGGAAGTGCAGCGGATAGAGGATTGGATCAATAACTATCCGAGGCGGCTCTTCGGGTGGCGGAGTGCGGCGGATATGTTCCGTGAGTCTGTGGCTCTCATCGAATAACCGGGACAAAACTTAATAGTATTTAAGCGGCAGACAAAGGGCTGTCTTTCTTTGCGTGCGCTTATTTTTAGGGCGTATATAAAGATCTGCACGTTTGCCTAAAAAACACGCACAAACTTTACTTTTGAAAGACTTAAAAATTTTTTGGAATAAATGATTGACATTTCGAACCTGCACTGAAAACAAAATTTTTCTTGACAACCCACGCCGCGCGGCGGTAGAATGCACTTAATTTCATAAACAAAGGCTGTGACGAAGACGGCCGAAGCCGGAGCCGATGAGAGATAGGGCGGTTGCTGCGAGCCCGAAGGCAAAGGTTTCAATGACCCATCACTTCCGAGCCGGGATGCTGAAACCGAAAGGGATTAGGGATTCACGTGACTGCTGCGTTAAGGCATAGGGGTTGATGGACCCCGAAGAGTGGCGATAATATCGCAAATTGAGTGGTACCGCGGGTAATATGCTCGTCTCAATGTTTTGAGGCGGGCATTTTCTATTGATAGAGGATTCCACCGGAAAAGGCAAATCAATGTGAGCTCCGACCGGAAAAGGTCGGAAAAGGAGGTCGAAAGTGGCACAATCAGGCAGCGAAAAACTCCGCGAGGTAGGAGCGCGTATATGCGAAATGCGCGAAATATGCGGTTTTACCGAGGCTCAGATGGCGGAGAAGGCAGAGGTTTCCCTCGCCGATTACCTCAATTACGAAGACGGAAATCTGGATTTCCCGTTTACTTTTATTTATAAATGCTCACATATTTTCGGCGTGGGAACCACGGATCTGCTGGAAGGTCAGACGGGCGCGCACCTTTCGTCTTATACCGTTACCAGAAAAGGCGGCGGTTTGGAAACCGCGAGAGAAGAAGGCATCGAAATCAAAAACCTGGCCTCGAAGTTTTCAAACAAAATCGGCTCTCCGTACCTGGTTAAATACGAATACGACGAAGCGCTGCAAAACGCGCCGATTCACACCACCACGCACTCCGGCCAGGAATTTGACTACGTCCTGAAGGGCCGTCTGAAGGTGCAGGTGGGTGACAACGTCGAATACCTCAGTGAAGGCGACAGCATCTACTACAACAGCTCCGAGCCGCACGGAATGATAGCCGTGGGCGGCGAAGACTGCGACTTTATCGCCATAGTCTTGCCGGGCGAAAAGAAAGAGGAAGAGCTGGTTCGCGCCACACTCGCGCCTACGAGAGAAGAACTGCGGGTATCGGGCATCGCCGCGGAATTTGTGGATACGGTCACGGATGAAAACGGTGTTTTGCGCGAAATCACATTCAAAAACGAAAACAAATTCAATTTCGCGTTCGACGTTGTGGACGAGCTGGGCAGAACGAAGCCGGACAAGCTGGCCATGCTGCATATAGCGGAGGACGGCACGGAGCGCAGATTTACCTTCCGCGATATGAAACGGGAATCCTCGCGTGCGGCGAACTATTTCAAATCACTCGGAATAAAGCGCGGCGACAGGGTCATGCTGGTTCTCCGCCGCCGCTTCCAGTTCTGGTTTGCAATACTGGGGCTTCACAAAATCGGCGCCATTGCTATTCCCGCCACGGATCAGCTTCAGGTGCACGATTTTGAATACAGATTCGACACGGCGGGAGTTTCGGCCGTCATCTGCACCGGCGACGCTACCGCGAAAGCAATCGAAGAAGCCGAGCAGAAATGCGGTATTCCCCTCCTGAAGATCAAGGTGGGCGAAAAGCGCGACGGCTGGCATGATTTTGACGAAGAGTGCGAGATTTACAGCACGCACGTAAAGCGCACCGATCTTTCGCCCTGCGGCGACGACCCCATGCTGATGTTCTTTACCTCCGGCACCACCGGCTATCCCAAGATCGCCGTCCATTCGTACAAATACCCGCTGGGGCACTATATCACAGCCAAATACTGGCACGGCGTCAGCGAAAACGGACTGCACTTCACCATCTCGGAAACGGGCTGGGGCAAAGCGCTCTGGGGCAAGCTCTACGGACAGTGGCTGGCGGAGGGCGCGGTCTTTACCTATGATTTCGGACGCTTTGACGCAGCCGACATCCTGCCGATGTTCGCGAAATACCACATCACCTCGTTCTGCGCGCCGCCCACCATGCTGCGCATGATGATCAGGGACGACATCAGCAAATACGACCTTTCGTCTATCGTCCACATGACCACCGCCGGCGAAGCGCTCAACCCCGAGGTCTTCAAAAAATTCTACGAGGCTACCGGGCTCCGCATCCACGAGGCGTTCGGCCAGACCGAGACTACGATGTCTATCGGCAACCTGATCGGAGAAGATATAAAGGTCGGCTCGATGGGCAAGGCCTCGCCGCTGTATGAGATAGAACTGATGGACGCGGACGGAAACTTTGCCGCGCCTGGCGAGAACGGCGAGATAGTGATAAAAGTTGGGGAAAAGGCTCCCTGCGGTCTGTTCAAGGGCTATTACAACGACCCGGATGCCACGGACGCCGTTATGCATGACGGCTGGTACCATACCAGAGACGTCGCATGGCGCGATGAAGACGGTTATTTCTGGTACGTCGGCCGCACGGATGACGTCATCAAATCCTCCGGCTACCGCATCGGTCCGTTCGAGATTGAAAATGTTATCATGGAGCTGCCGTACGTTCTGGAATGCGGTGTAAGCGCGGCGCCCGACCCTATCCGCGGGCAGGTCATAAAGGCTTCCATCGTGTTGGTCCCCGGAAAGGAAGGCACGGAGGAATTAAAAAAGGAAATCCAGAGCTACGTAAAGGCCAATACCGCCCCGTACAAATACCCGAGAATAGTGGTTTTCAGGGACGAATTGCCCAAAACAATAAGTGGTAAGATAATCAGAAATATGCTATAATTTTCTTTTACAGGCGCCGCTTCCGGGAGGGCGCGAAAAATGATGAGGCAAAGGTAGTTTGTCATGAATCAGATTGAAGAATTAGACGGCAAGATAATGGAGATGGCGCAGCGAATCAAGGACCTGCGCGAGCTTTTGGACATCTCTGTGGAAGAGATGGCGGCAAAGACCAACACCACTCCCGAAGAATACGCCAGATGCGAAGAAGGCAAAAGCGACCTGAACTTTACCTTCATCTACCGCTGTGCGAATGCCTTCAAGGTCAATGTTACCGACATCATCGAGGGCGCGAGCCCCAAGCTTCTTTCCTATACAGTAACGCGCGTGGGCGCAGGCCAGAAGATTTCCCAGGCACACGGCATGACGTATTACAATCTCGCCTATGCTTTCCAGAACCGCATAGCTGAGCCGCTTTATGTAAAGAGCGTTTACGACCCGGATGCGGAAACCAGACCCATAGAGGTCACCAGCCATGAGGGACAGGAGTGCGATATCGTTGTAGAAGGCAATCTTCTCGTTCAGATAGGTGACCACAAAGAAATCCTGGGCCCCGGCGACAGCGTGTATTTTGATTCCAGCACGCCGCACGGCATGATTGCCACAAACGGCCGCGATTGCATCTTTTATGCCATAGTTCTCAATCCCACCGGCGAGCCCATTCCGGAGCTGGTGGACGCTCCCGCCGTGGAGGATAAATCCGTCCATATCGTGGACGAGGCGCCGCGCCTCTATCGCAACTTCATCGACGTTGAAGAAAACGAGCACGGAACGCCCGTATCGATTAAGTTCAAAAACACCGAAAACTTCAATTTCGCTTACGATATTGTGGGCGAGCTCGCAAAGACAAAGCCCGACAAGCTGGCTATGCTGTATGTCGGTAAAGACGGCACTGAGCGCCGCTTCACCTTCCGTGATATGAAGCGCGGCAGCTCGCAGTGCGCCAATTATTTCAAATCGCTCGGCATCAAAAAGGGCGACCGCGTGATGCTGGTGCTGAAGCGCCATTATCAGTTCTGGTTTGCGATGCTTGGCCTGAATAAGCTCGGCGCCATCGCCATCCCCGCCACCTGCCAGCTTCTGGAGCACGATTTTCTCTACCGTTTTGAGACTGCCGGTGTAAGCGCCATCATCTGCACGGCTGACGGCGACACCGCGCATCAGGCGGAAATCGCTGCCGAAAAATATGACAAACCGCTGATAAAGCTGATTGTAAACGGACAGCGCGAGGGCTGGCGCACATTTGACGAAGAATACACCGTCTACAGCTCGCATTTCAAGCGCACCGAGATGTCGCCCGGAGGCGACGACACCATGCTGATGTTCTTTACCTCCGGCACCTCCGGCTATCCTAAGATTGCGATGCACAGCTACAAATATGCCCTCGGACACTTCCACACAGCCAGATACTGGCACAACGTGGACCCGGACGGTCTGCATTTCACCATTTCCGACACCGGTTGGGCCAAGGCCATGTGGGGCAAGCTTTACGGACAGTGGCTCTGCGAGGCGGCGACCTTTGTATATGACTTTGACAGATTTGATTCGGAAAAGATTCTTCCGATGTTCGCAAAATACCACATCACGACCTTCTGCGCACCGCCCACCATGCTGCGCATGATGATAAAAGAAGACATCAGCAAGTACGATTTCTCGTCGGTCAGACATATGTCCACCGCCGGTGAGGCGCTGAACCCCGAGGTTTACAGGCAGTTTGAAAAAGCCACGGGACTCCAGATACACGAGGGATTCGGACAGTCCGAGAGCACTATGATAATAGGAAATATGGTTGGCGCGCCCCACAAGATCGGCTCCATGGGCAAGCCCGCGCCCATCTATGACGTGGCTCTGCTCGATTCCGACGGAAATCCTGTAAAGCCCGGTGAAAACGGCGAGATTTGCATCAATATCAGCGAGGGCCTTCCCTGCGGTCTGACTACGGGATATTACAACAATCCCGAGGAAACCGAAAAAGCCATGCACGACGGCTGGTACCACACAGGCGACGTGGCGTGGATGGACGAAGGCGGATTCTACTGGTACGTCGGCAGGGTGGACGACGTAATCAAATCCTCCGGCTACCGTATCGGTCCGTTTGAAATCGAGAATGTTATCATGGAGCTGCCTTACGTGCTGGAATGCGGCGTAAGCGCGGCGCCCGACGAGATCCGCGGACAGGTGGTCAAGGCCAGCATCGTCCTGACAAGGGGTACGGAGCCTACAGAGGAGCTCAAAAAAGAGATTCAGAGCTACGTAAAGGCGAACACCGCCCCGTACAAATACCCGCGTATCATTGTTTTCCGCGACGAGCTTCCAAAGACCGTCACGGGCAAGATCCAGCGCTCGTTGCTGTGATCTGAAATACAAAAGAATTACCCTGCTGTCCGGTCATTACGGCAGCGGAAAGACAAATATAGCGGTCAATATGGCGCTGGAACTCGCCGCCGCAGGAAGACGCACGGCGCTGGCGGATCTGGACATAGTCAATCCGTATTTCCGCTCGGCGGACAGCCGGGAGGCGCTTTCGGACGCAGGCATCAGGCTGATTTGCTCCGAATATGCAAACACCAATATTGACGCGCCGGCACTTCCCCAGGAAATGTATTCCATCGTGGACGACGCCGCTCTGACGGCGGTAATTGACGTAGGCGGCGACGAACGCGGAGCCCTTGCGCTGGGGCGGATATCGGACAGAATCCGTGAGGAGGGTGATTACGAGATGTATCTCGTGATAAACAAATACCGCCCGCTGACCCCCGACGCGGAAAGCGTTCTTGAGGTCAAAAATGAAATCGAGGCGGCGTGCAGGCTGCCCTTTACGGGAATAATAAACTGCTCCAATCTGGGCGCGGAGACCACGGCTGAAACCGTTGTTTCTTCCGTATCATACGCGGCTGAGACCGCGAGGCTGACAGGGCTGCCGCTTGTTGCCACCGCGGTTGAAGAGAGGCTTGCCCGGGAGCTTTCGGGCAGGATTGAAAATCTCCTTCCGATGAGGCTTCAGAGCAGACCGGTATAGAGAGTTTCTCCCGATAGCGTTACGCAAACGGGCTCGAAAGTACTAAGCTCAAAGCACCCGCGAAACAGCAGGGCTTATCCGAAAGAACTCGGCCGCTTGCTTTTGATTTGCTCGCTGACGCAAGCGGCCTCAAACAGCATTCGGATAGCGCCCAAACGCGGTCACTTTTCGCTAAGGACTTTCGGCTTAAGTGTTTGCGTAACGCTATCGGAAGAAAATTAAATTACCGCAAATCCACTTCTAAAAGGAGGATAAAATGGCAAAAATAACATTCAAAGTTGACGAATGCAAGGGCTGCGGACTCTGCGTGCTCGCGTGTCC
>JAFTAU010000075.1 GCA_017455435.1 Lachnospiraceae bacterium
ACCCATCATGGGGTTAAACTCGTGCAGTCCGGTGATAAGAGCCTTGATATCTTCTACGCTCTTGCCCTGTGCCGCAGCAAGAAGCTTGATATCTTCTTCCTCAGTGGGAACGAACTCATGGAGAGGCGGATCCAGGAAACGAATGGTGACGGGGTTGCCTTCGAGAGCTTCATAGAGCTGTTCAAAGTCGCTTTGCTGATAAGGAAGGATCTTTTCGAGAGCGGCTTCTCTCTCCTCTTTCGTATCGGCGCAGATCATCTCACGGAAAGCGGCGATACGGTCAGCCTCAAAGAACATGTGCTCTGTGCGGCAGAGTCCGATGCCTTCGGCGCCGAGCTCGCGGGCTTTCTTCGCGTCGGTAGGAGTATCGGCGTTGGTGCGGACTTTGAGCTTACGATACTTGTCGGCCCAGCTCATAACTCTGCCGAATTCACCGGCGATGGAAGCGTCAACAGTGGGGATAATGCCCTCATAGATGTTTCCGGTGGAGCCGTCGATAGAAATATAATCTCCCTCACGGAAGGTCTTTCCGGCGAGAGTGAAGGTCTTATTCTCTTCATCCATGTTGATTTCGGAGCAGCCTGATACGCAGCAGGTTCCCATTCCGCGGGCAACAACGGCGGCGTGTGAGGTCATTCCGCCGCGAACGGTCAGAATACCCTGAGAAGCCTTCATACCGGTGATATCTTCGGGAGATGTCTCCAGACGAACCAGAACTACCTTTTCGCCGCGGGCGTTCCACGCTTCCGCGTCGTCAGCCGTAAACACGACCTTGCCGCAGGCAGCGCCGGGCGAAGCGCCGAGACCCTTGCCGAGAGGCGTGGCGGCCTTGAGCGCCTTTGCGTCAAACTGAGGGTGAAGAAGCGTGTCAAGGTTGCGGGGGTCGATCATAAGAACGGCTTCCTGCTCGGTGCGCATTCCCTCGTCAACGAGGTCGCACGCAATCTTCAGAGCGGCCTGCGCGGTGCGCTTGCCGTTACGGGTCTGCAGCATGTAAAGCTTTCCGTGCTCAACGGTAAACTCCATGTCCTGCATGTCTCTGTAATGATTTTCAAGAGTGGAGCAGACTTCCTTGAACTGGGCAAATGCCTCCGGGAACTTCTGTTCCATCTCGGTGATGTGCATAGGTGTGCGAACACCGGCAACAACGTCTTCGCCCTGAGCGTTTGTGAGGAATTCACCGAAGAGGCCCTTTGCTCCGGTAGCGGGGTCACGGGTAAACGCAACGCCGGTTCCGCAATCGTCGCCCATGTTTCCGAACGCCATCGACTGTACGTTTACGGCTGTTCCCCATGAATAAGGGATGTCGTTGTCGCGACGGTATACGTTTGCTCTGGGGTTGTCCCATGAACGGAAAACGGCCTTGATGGCGCCCATGAGCTGTTCTTTGGGATCGTCCGGGAAATCGGAACCGATCTTGGCCTTGTACTCGGCCTTGAACTGATAAGCGAGATCCTTGAGATTATCGGCAGTAAGCTCTACGTCCTGCTTTACGCCCTTTTTCTCTTTCATCTCGTCGATCAGCTCTTCGAAATATTTTTTACCGACTTCCATAACAACGTCGGAATACATCTGAATAAATCTTCTGTAGCAGTCCCATGCCCAACGGGGGTTCTGAGACATTTCGGCGATGGCTTCCACGACCTCTTCGTTAAGTCCGAGGTTCAGAATGGTATCCATCATACCGGGCATGGAAGCGCGTGCGCCGGAGCGAACGGAAACAAGAAGGGGATTCGTCTTGTCGCCGAATTTCTTTCCGGTGATTTCTTCCATTTTGACGATATACTCTTCAATCTGGCTCATGATTTCGTCATTGATCTGACGGCCGTCCTCATAATACTGAGTGCAGGCTTCGGTGGTGATGGTAAAGCCCTGAGGAACGGGAAGACCGATGTTGGTCATTTCCGCGAGATTCGCGCCTTTTCCGCCGAGGAGCTCGCGCATATTGGCATTGCCCTCAGTAAAGAGATAAACCCATTTTCTCATATTATATCCTCCTGAAAAAAATTGTTTTCAAACCGAAATATTATAGCAGATTACTCATATAAAATATATACTTTTTATTTGTTTTTTTGCTTTTTTACGCTATTTTTTTAACTTTTTCGAGTCAAGATAAAAAGCGAGCGCTCCAATGAGGTTTGCATCGGCGCCGTACTCGCAGCAAACCACCTCCGGCTTTCTCACTGCGGCATTCGGATATTTTGCGTAAAGCCTGTCGACAGCCTCGCGAATACTGCTTACATACACGGGATGAGCGGTCATTCCGCCGCCGATGGCAAACCTTTCCAAATCCAGAAACGCCTGTATGGAAAAAATCACCGCGGCGAAGTTCATAGCGTGCTCCTTCATAGCTTCCACCGCTTCCGGCTCACCGGCGTCATAAGCTGCCAGGAACTCTTTTCCCGCCTTCGCGCTGTACGGAGGCTCTTCTCCCTTTTTAATCGCGTATGTATTCAGCAGGCCCATCGCGGACGCCACGGACCCGGACATACCCTCAGCGCGGTTCGCGCAGGTGTATTCCACATTATAGACATTCGTCAGGTCAACAGGCAGCCATGCAGCCTCTCCTGCGGCAAAGTTATGTCCCATCCGAACCTTTCCGTCTACGATAAGTGCGCCTCCAATGCTGCTTCCGGCCACCAGCACAGCGCCCGAGCTTACGCCTCGCAGCGCTCCGAGCTTTAATTCAGCCTCACCCGCGCAGTTTGCGTCATTTGCGATAAAGACCGGTACTCCCAGCCTGTCTGAAATCATCGCGGCAAAAGGTTTTTCTATCATAAACTCAAAAACCCCTCCGCTGTGAGCAATTCCCTTTTCCATGTCGATTCGCCCGGGCATGGAAACGGAAACCGCTTCAAATCTGCCTTCGTGCAGCCTCGCGACTTCCGCGATAAAATCCAGTAAATCTTCTATTGTAGTGTTTGTGATTGGGTGTCTGCCATGGGTCATCATGTTGAAATCCCTGTCCATCAGCGCATATTTGATGGACGTCCCGCCGATATCAAGAACCAGAATGTCTTTCACGTGTAGCCTCCGTTTCTGTTACTAGTATCTCCATTGTGGGAAAACCTGTAGTTCTCAGTATTTCCCAGCATTCTTTCTTTCCAATATTAGCCGTTTATTGTGGGATAATCAATAAATATATGTTTTCCCATAATAAAACAATTAATTTTTGCACCCCTCGTTGTGGGAATTGTCACATTCTCGCTCTGGTCCCACAATGATTCTCCGCAAAGAATTGTGGGGAAGGCGGTCATTATATGAAAACAGCCACAAATTACGTGGTATAAATTACTTGATAAACATCGCGTCCCCGAAAGAGAAGAATCTGTAGCGGCGTTCGACGGCCTGGGCATAGGCACGCATAATAAAATCGCGACCGGCCAGTGCACTCACCAGCATCATCAGCGTGGATTTGGGCAGATGAAAATTGGTAATCAGCGCGTCGACTACCTTGAACTGATAGCCCGGGTATATGAATATCCCGGTATCGCTCTCGCAAGGAGCAACTATACCGTCATCTCCTGCCGCGGATTCCAGCGTGCGGCAGCTGGTCGTACCCACGGCTATCACGCGCCCGCCCGCGGCTTTTGCGTTGTTTATCATATCCGCCGCTTCCGGCGTGACAATAAAATGCTCCGTGTGCATATGATGGTCTTCTACCGTTTCGACCTTTACCGGTCTGAAGGTGCCCAGCCCCACGTGGAGAGTGACCTCGGCAATCTGCACCCCCTTTGAACGTATCTCGTCCAGCAGCTCCGGCGTGAAATGCAGTCCCGCCGTGGGAGCTGCCGCAGAGCCGTCATACTTTGCGTAAACCGTCTGGTATCTGTCTTTGTCCTTTAGTTCATGCTTGATATAAGGGGGAAGAGGCATTTTCCCGAGGCTGTCCAGAATCTCCTCAAAAATGCCCTGATACGAAAAGCGGATAATGCGGTTTCCGTCTTCCAGAACGTCGGTTATCTCACCGCGCAGCAGCCCGTCTCCGAACTCAATCACGGTTCCCGTCACTGCCTTCCTGCCTGGCTTCACCAGGCACTCCCAGTCCGTATCGGAAAGCCGCTTTAAAAGCAGCACTTCTATGGCCGCGCCGGTGGTTTTTTTGACGCCGAGAAGTCTTGCGGGTATAACTTTTGTATTGTTTATAACCAGGCAGTCGCCCGGATTTAACTCATCTGAAATATCGCGAAAAATCCGGTGAGATATTTCACCGGATTTCCGATCGGCTACAAGCAGCCGGGATGACGACCTGTCCTTTATGGGGTCCTGAGCTATCAGCTCTACGGGAAGGTCATAATCAAAATCTTTTACGTCCAAATCTTATGTCCTCTCTATGTTCTCCCGCGGCTTAATTAGGAGCGTCGGGAGAAAGGAAGTCTTTTTTGATGTAGCCCATTGTGCCGTCACTAAGGACAACGCGGTACCACTCGGAGCCCTTGCCCGTGACCTGAAGCTTTGTTCCCTTTGCCAGAGACTTGATGACTTCAGTGCCTTCATTGGTGTTCGGAGCCTTGCGAACATTTACGGAGTCCTTTGTGACATACATCATATCGTCCGCCTCGGCAAAGCTCTCGGTAGACGCAGACGTCGTGGGCGAGCTTCCGGTCGAGGACGAAGGCTTCTCAGTAGAAAGGAATTCCTTTTTGATGTAGCCCGTATTGCCGTCAATCTTGACGCGGTACCATTCGGAGCCCTTGCCGGTAACCTTTACGGAAGTTCCCTTTGAAAGGGTGGTGATGACCTCTGTGCCCTCGTTGGTATTCGGAGCCTTACGGACTCTGACGGAATCCTTTGTGATATACATGGTCTCGTCAGCGGAAGTAAAGTCGCCGTCAGCCGCGGTTGTGCTTTCTGCCGGGCTCTCCGAGCTGGAGGAGGCAGAAGGATCGGCCGTGGTGTCAGCGGCGGAAGGATCGTCCTCCAGAGGATCCGCGCCCATGCTGACCAGATATGCATCCAGTCCGGAATCCGTCCTGCGGGCCTTCATGTAATTCTCCTGAACCTGGTCAAAGAGCTGCTTGATAAAATCGCAGTCCGCAACCTGGGCAATAAACTGGTAGTACTCGTCCTCGGTCTTGAGGTTCTCTCTGGGGATGAGCTTCAGATTTCCGGCCTCGTCGGTGTAAACATAGGCCACGATGAGTCCCGGTGCAGGCGTGGAAATGTTTTTAAACTTGAGATTATAAGTAATGTAAACAACCCACTCGCCGGGATTTTTTCCGTCCGTGGTATAGCAGGCTATGTCCTGATAACCCTCGACTACTTCCGCTTCATTGGCCAGTTGAGCCGCGTCGAGCGTAATGCTGGGGTCGAGAATCTCCTGGAGCGTAACCGTCTCTCCGGTAACCCTGGCTGCATAGTAGCGGTTTACCAGGCTGAGAATGTCACTGTTGGTATTCTGCTCCCACTTTACGGCCGAAGTAGTCTCCGATTCGGATTCACCGCCTGTGGTGGTATTGTTCTTTGAGAGAAGCTTTGCGGCAAAAATAGCTACGGCTATAATAGCGAGAATAGCGATAATAGCAATCAGAACCGTTACGATACCACTGCCTTTTTTGTTTTTGGGGCGGGCTTTTTCGTCAAGTTCCTCACCGTCGTCGTCATCATCGTCATCAAAATCGAAGTCGTCACGGCGGCTCCTGCGCGTGCGGGGATGAACCTCGTCCGCGAGCTCAGCCTCTATGGCACGCCCGGATTTCTTTGCGTTCTCTTCGCCCGAAAGCATATCGTCCCATGAATCATCGGCCGCGTCTTCGATATCAACGTCGGTAAAATCATCGCCGGGCGTTCCG
>JAFTAU010000013.1 GCA_017455435.1 Lachnospiraceae bacterium
AAGGAAAACGGACTGAGTCTTGCCGATATTCAAAATGTAATCCGCGAAATGGAGCCCCTTAAAGGAGCCGGAGAGTTCCTGGATAGACTGCGTGATAAGTATCAGGTTATTATTCTCAGTGATACTTTTGAGGAATTTGCGCGTCCGCTGATAAAAAAACTTGGAAATCCTACAATTTTTTGCAACTCACTTGTTACAAATTATGGTATAATCATTGATTATCATATGCGGATTCCGAATTCGAAACACGGCACTGTACTCGCTTTAAAGAGTATTGGTTTCGATGTGGTGAGCGCCGGTGACAGCCATAACGATCTTGCGATGATTCGTGAGTCAAAGGCAGGTTTTCTGTTCAGAAGCACTGACGCCATTATCGGGAGCAACCCGGATCTTGAGCATTTCACAGAGTATTCGGATCTGGCGGATGCAATAGACAGAGTTTTTAAATAGCTAAAAAAGGAAGTTTGTAAAAAGGAGGTTTTTTATGCCTACTACTTTATCAAGTAAGGGGCTTGCGGTTAAATCCTCGTCAACACTCGAAATCACGGCAAAGGCAAAGGCCATGAGAGCGAGCGGAATTGACGTGGTTACTTTTGGAGCCGGCGAACCGGATTTCCCTACGCCGGAAAACATCTGTGAGGCCGCAATAAAAGCCATCAGGGACGGCAAGACCAAATACACGCCCGCGTCCGGCATACGCGAGCTCAAAGAAGCGGTCTCAAAAAAGTTTAAAGATTTCAACAAAGTGGACTATGCCCCGGAGCAGATAGTTATCAGCAACGGCGGAAAACAGACGCTCCACAATATTTTCAGCGCCATAATCAATTCCGGAGACGAAGTTATCGTTCCGGTTCCTTACTGGCTCACTTATCCGGAGATGATAAGGCTGGTTGACGGCGTACCGGTTTTTGTGCAGTGCACAAAGGAAAATAACTTCAAACTTACCGCCGAGGATCTGCTTTCGGCCATCACGCCCCGCACAAAGGCTGTTATTATCAACAATCCCCAGAATCCCACGGGCACGCTTTACACAAAATACGAGCTTGAGACAATAGGCAATATTGCCGTGGAAAATGACTTTTTCATTATATCTGATGAAATCTACGAGATGCTTTCGTATTCATCAAAGCCCTATACCAGTATGGCTTCACTGTCTCCGGAGATTTACGCGCATACCATCACCAGCTCCGGCGTTTCAAAGAGCTATTCAATGACCGGATGGCGCATCGGCTACAGCGCGAGCTCCATTGAGGTCGCAAAAGTCATAAGCAGTATACAGAGCCATCAGAGTTCAAACCCCTCATCCATTTCGCAGTACGCGGCATTGGAAGCGCTTACCGGGCCACAGGATACCGTACGGCATATGGCTGAGGTATTTGAAAAACGCAGGGATTTCATATACGAGCGGATATGCGAGATGAGATTTGTCACGGCGCTCAGACCCAAGGGAGCCTTTTATCTGTTTGTTGACTGCTCACAGGCCATCGGCACCAGATACAGAGGAGAGCGCATCAAAAACATAAAACAGTTCGCCGATATATTGCTGAATGATTTTTATGTTGCGGTAGTACCTTGCGCCGATTTCGGAATGCCTAAGCACATCCGTTTGTCATACGCCATTTCCGAAGAAGAAATCAGCAAAGGTATGGACCGTATTGAGAGTTTTCTCAATGAACTGCTGTAAAAAACACGAATACTAATATTTCACAGAATTTACACATTTACATTACTTTTTCTTCACAGAAGGAAAGTATGATATGTGTAAATTTTGTATATGGAGGTTTTATTCATGGATTACGAATATGAAAAAAGAAGCGACGACATATCAGAAAAGACCGAAAACGAAGCTGAAAGTCAAAGCGAAACTGAGATTAATGAGCCGGAGCAGAATGATATTGAGATAGAAATCATAGAAGACGCTTTGGAACAGGAAGAACAGGAAGAGTCGGCGCCTGAGCAGCCTGAGCCTCAACAGGAACCTGCCGCTGAAGAACCTGAGCAGCCGGAGACTGTACCCTCCAGGAAAAAAAGTGGCTTTAAAAAGTTCCTTCTAGCGCTGCTCCTTGTGATTGTTGGCGGAGCTGCGGCCGGTGGAGCCTACTATGGTATCAAGGCGCTTACTTCCTCGCCCGAGGAGACAAAAATAGTCAGGCAGGATGATAAAAAGAAACCCGAAGAGTCCAAGGTGAATGAGGAAACTCCCACAGTAAAACCCGCAGAAATCATTCAGACCACCTCTTATGATCTCAGTGAGCTTGTTGAGGAGACAATGCCTTCGCTCGTTTCCATCACAAACAAATCCGTACAGGAGGTTCAGGATTTCTTCAGCTTTTTCGGCTACGGCGGCGGAACACAGACACAGGAGGTTACCAGTCTCGGGTCCGGTGTAATAATAGGACAGACTGACACAGAGCTTCTCATCGTCACAAACGCTCACGTTGTGGACGGCGCCAGTACCCTCACGGTCAGCTTCTGCGACAACGAGTCAAATGAAGCCTACATAAAGGGCTCTGATTCCGACATTGATATCGCACTTATAGGAGTGAAGCTTTCCGACATAAAGGAGTCCACACTCGGCGACATAAAGATAGCTGCTTTCGGTGATTCCGACAGCGTAAAGGTCGGAGAACAGGTTATGGCTATCGGAAACGCCCTGGGCTATGGACAGTCCGTTACTACCGGCATTATCAGCGCTCTTCATCGCACCAACAATACCACAACATCCGAGCTTATTCAGACAGATGCAGCAATAAATAGCGGCAACTCCGGCGGAGCACTCTTTAATATGCGCGGAGAAGTCATCGGCATCAACAACAGCAAGCCTGCCAGCGCAACGGTTGACGGAATGGGATATGCCATCCCCTCAGCCACGGTGCAGCCGATAGTAGAGGAATACTCTTCAAAGGTTGCGAGAGAAAAGGTGGCAGAAGAAGAAAAGGGATTTGTCGGAATATCGGGCGATGACGTCAGCGAGCAGACTGAGGCCATGTACGGCATTCCGCAGGGAATATTCATTCAGAGCGTCATAGAAGGAACAGGAGCAGAAAAAGCCGGCCTTCAGAAGGGATATGTCATCATAAAGTTTGACGGCACTTCGACTCTGACCATGGCAAAGCTTTCAGAAACGCTTCAGTACTACAAGGCCGGTGAAACGGTAGAAATCGTATGTATGGTTAACGAAAACAACCAGTACGTCGAGAAAACGTTCGAGGTGACACTCAGCAGAAGCGCAGACTATTCTAACAGGTGATAGATTATAAAACGTCTGAAAGTTGAAAAAACGGCTTGTTTATGGTAAAATTTCAAACACGGAAGAGCCCATGAACATTAAGACCATGCATTATGAAATAATTGGATCAAATATTCCAAAGGAGCTGTCCGGCTATCGGATAGCTCTTTTTTCTGACACGCATAATTGCTCTTTCGGCGAAAATAATGAAGAGCTGATTGCTCCGCTTGAGGCGTTTCGCCCCGATATAGTGGTTTTTGCCGGAGACTCCATCAGCAAACACCGTTATGATACCGAGGTTTACGGAGGGCTTGATAACGCGCTTAAGCTGTTTCATGATATGGGCGACAGATTTGACGTTTATTATATTAACGGAAATCATGACGCCAGGTTACAGGAGCTTTGCAACGGCGGAGACCCTTTTGCAGACTGCTTTTTCCGGAAAAAAGCCGAGAAAGCCAAAAAGAACCTGCCTGAGTCACCGCCGGATGTTTTCGGAGACTACATTAAGGCGATTAAGGATGCCGGTATTAAAGTAATAAGCGGCAGGCAGGAGATTATTGCAGACGGAAGGCTGGCCCTGACAGGGCTGGAGCTGCCGTTGAAATATTACCTTCACAGGTGCGATTCGCCGGATATTAACGAAATAAAAGCTTTGATTCCGGAGCCCGCACCCGGCGCGTTTAACATACTTGCAGCGCACGATCCGCAGCACTTTGATTTATATCGTGAGTGGGGCGCGGATCTTTCACTTTGCGGACATATGCACGGCTGCATTGTCAGACTTCCGCTGCTGGGCGGCGTTTTTTCGCCCTACAGAACCTTCTTCCCGAAGTATGATTACGGACGTTTTGACAAAGATCAAAAGACCATGTTAATCACCTCGGGCTGCTGCAAAAACTTTTTCAGAACCAGGTTTTCGAATCCGCTTGAAATAGTATCAATAACGCTTTTAAATAACGGAGAATCATAATGGAACTCAAATTTACGCTGCCTGTCTTTGAAGGACCGCTCGATCTGCTCCTTCATCTGATTGATAAAAACAAAGTAGATATTTATGATATCCCGATAGTCCTGATAACGGATCAGTATTTCGAGTATCTGGAAGCCATGGACAGCGAGGACCTCGATATAATGAGTGAGTTTCTTGTAATGGCTGCGACGCTTCTGGATATAAAGGCCCGAATGCTGCTGCCGGTGGAGGAGACTGAGGAGGATGGAGACCCGCGCATGGAGCTGGTAAACCGCCTGCTCGAGCACAAAAAATTCAAAGTAATTGGCGAAGAACTGAAAGACCTCGGAATAGAAAGCATAGGCAGGCTTTTTGCAGAAGAACGGCTTCCTGAAGAGGTCGCAAAATATAAGCCGCCAGTCGATCTTGACAGGCTTCTGTCCGACCTGGATATTCAAAAGCTCGAGTCCATTCTGATAGAGGTTGCCGCCCGCAGTCACGAAAGGATTAACGAATCAGTCAGAAACTACGGACGTCTGCAGCGTGAAACTATTCCGATTGAGGCAAAGATTTCGCACGTCAGAAAATCCGTTAAAACCGGAAAGAAAAAGTCTTTCAGGGCGCTTCTTTCCGAGGGGGCTGACAAGGCAGAGATTATAGTCACTTTTCTGGCTGTCCTCGAACTTTTAAAAACGGGAGAGATAAAGCTTTCAAAGGGAAGTACAACAGACGATTTTATTCTGGAGGGGAACGATGAACAACAAGAAGTCAATAATTGAGGGCCTGCTTTTTGCGATGGGAGCGCCCGTTGAAATAAGTGATATTGCTGCGGTTCTGGAAGAACCGGTGGAAATTGCCGAAAGTTATGTCAGAGAGCTCGCGGACGAATATGAGCTGGGACTCAGGGGAATACGCATTATTAAGCTCGAAAACGCCTATCAGATGTGCACCGACAAGAGCGTTTACGAATCCCTGATAAAATACGTGACCGTTCCAAAAAGATACGAGCTTACGGATATTATGCTCGAAACTCTCGCAATTATTGCTTTTAAACAGCCCGTAACCAGGGTCGAAATAGAAAACATACGCGGCGTCAGCTCTGACCACGCCATAAATCGTCTTATAGAATACGGTCTTGTGGAGGAGGCCGGACGCAAACGTGCACCCGGAAGACCCCACACTTTCCGCACGACGGACGAATTTCTGCGGCGCTTCGGCCTTGAAAGCGCCGACGACCTGCCGTCAGTAGACTCCGAGACGATGGAGTATATCAGACAGGCCGTAGCCAGGGAAACGGGATATTATGACGAAGAGGGTATGCAGCTTGAGCTGGATCTCGAAGATCCCACAAAAGAAGAAATCAGAAAAGAATCCGATGAAGAGGCCGCCGGAATCGCGCCCGCCTCTGACGGAGAAAGCATTAATATAGAGATATAATTATGATAGACTTTTTGTCGGTCGAAAATATGTGTTTAAGCGATGCCGCGGCTATAAGAGACCGGTCCGGCTCGCGGGAGCTAATGAGATGCGCCGGAGAAAGCATTTTCGGGGCGGCCCTGTGGAAGCCCCCTGTTGCCGTTGTCTGTGGCTCGGGAAACAATGCCGGAGACGGATATGTGGTGGCCGCAGCACTCTTTAAAGCCGGGATTGACGTCAGTATAATTCTGCTTTCTGACAGGTTTTCTGAGGATGGGGCATATTACTATGCCAAATGTAAAAAACTCGGTATAAAAACCGTAAAATACGATGAAAATACTGATCTTGGTACCTATTGCACAATACTTGACTGTATTTTCGGAACAGGCTTTAAGGGAAAAGTAAGCGGCGCCGCAAAAAGCGCTATAGAAGCTATTAATTCATCCGGAGCCTATGTAATCAGCGCTGATATTAACAGCGGTCTTAATGGTGATTCCGGAATGGCGGAGATATGCGTGCGCTCCGATTTGACCGTATCCATAGGCGGATACAAAAGCGGCCATTTTTTAAATATGGCAAAGGATGTATGCGGGCGTCTTGTGAATGCGGATATCGGTATCAGGCCGGTTCTTCCTGCGTATCATCTTATTGAAAAAGAAGATATAAAACAGGTTTTTCCTCCCAGAAAAAACTTTTCAAATAAATCCGATTACGGCTACGTGGCGCTTTTCGGCGGCAGTGAAAGATACGGCGGCGCAATAAGGCTTGCGTCCATGGCTAATGCGGCCTGTCTGGCCGGGGCCGGCGTGACAGTCATTTGCGCTCCGGATATTCTGGCAGATACTATAAAACCCGGACTTATTGAGAGTACAGCCCGCTTTTTCCCTGCGTCCGGCGGCTGCATTGATTTTGACAAAGCTTTGCTGGATGAAATAATCGGCAGGGTTAAGACCATTGCTTTCGGAATGGGGATAGGCATTTCTCCGGGCGTCACAAAAACTCTGGATTATATTCTTGAAAATTTCGCCGGGACGCTGATTATTGATGCCGACGGATTGCGTGCATATAAAGAGATAGCGGAAAGCGGCGGCATCGTTTCAAAAGCCCGTATTATCCTGACCCCGCATAACGGCGAATTCTGCAGGCTGACTGGGCTTGCGCCCGGGGAACTGCTCGGTGACCCGATAAAACACGCTCTCGGCTTTGCCGCGGGCAGCGGCGTTACCCTGCTTTTAAAAGGCCCCGCTACCATTGTTACAGACGGAAAAGAGGTATATATCGTAAACCGCGGCTGCCCCGGCATGGCTACTGCTGGAAGCGGCGACGTTTTATCCGGTATCCTGGCCGCTGTGACCGCCTATTGTCCGGATCCGGTACTGGCCACCTGCGCCGGCGCCTTTGTTAACGGACTGGCCGGAGAACTTGCGGCGGACAAGTACGGCGAATACAGCATGCGCTCCCGTGACACCGTAGAGATGATTGCCGCCGCGCTGAGCCGTAGTGATTGAATAAAAGGATTAGTTTTGATATAATTACCCGAAGAAATCACGGAGGAATCTATTATGGCGTCCAAAACGGAAAAACGCGTTATTCACATGATTGACGACTGCTCGTTCGAAGGAAATCTCATTATTCCCGAAGACGCATTTGAGACTATTGCCACACTTGCCGCTCTCGAGGTAAAAGGCGTCCTGTCTGTGGACGGTATCACCCGCGAAAAGGTCAGAACCATCAGCACCAAAAATATTTCGAGCTGGGTAAAGGTAAATGTCAACGAAGAAAAAAAGACCGTCAGAGTATACATTTCCATTGAGCTTGATTACGGCTACAATATTCCCGACACCTGCCGGAGAGTTCAGGAAAAGGTTCAAAATACCGTACAAAGCATGACCGGATTTACCGCGCCCGTAGTAAATATAAAAATCTGCGGCGTAAAGGTCACTGCTTAAAAGGGGCGGATAATGACACGCAGAGAGCAGAGAACTACGGTTTTCGACCAGCTTTATTTTTATGGCTTCTACGGTGAAGACAGCTTTGAAAAGCAATGCGACCTGTATCTCGAAACGGAGGTTTCAAATCCTTCTGAGAGAGCCGGGTTAAAAGCCAAAACTTTTAATATAATATCGCTCATACCCGAGATAGACGGACTGATTAACAAAGCTGCGATAGGCTGGAAAACCGATCGTATGACGCGCGTAGATCTGGCAATCCTCAGACTGGCGGTTTACGAGGCCTTTTATGACGAGAGCGTTCCCGAAAGCGTTGCTATTAACGAAGCCATAGAATTATCAAAGATTTACAGCGGTCCCGAAGCGGCCTCGTTTGTAAACGGTATTCTCGGAAAGCTTTCAAGAGAAAAAGAGACAAAAAATGGCAAAGACGATATTTAGGGTCAGCCAGGTTAATGCCTACGTAAAGAATATTTTCGAAAACGATTACGCCCTTCGCGATATTACTGTGAGGGGCGAAGTTTCTAATTGCAAATACCACAGCTCCGGTCACGTCTATTTCACTATGAAGGATGAAGGCGGCTCTCTGGGCTGCGTTATGTTTGCCGGAAAGAGAGCCCGCGGTCTCAGGTTCCGTCTCGAGGACGGGCAAAAAATAATAGCCTCCGGCAGCGTTATGGTCTATGAAAGGACGGGGCAGTACCAGCTGTATGCCTCGGAAATCGTAGCCGACGGAGAGGGAGACCTCTACAAAAAATTCGAAGAAACAAAGAAGCGCCTCGAAGAAATGGGTATGTTTGCGCAGGAATACAAAAAGCCGATACCCCGTTTTGTTTCAAGGGTTGGTATTGTAACCGCCCGGACAGGCGCCGCCATCCAGGATATAATCAATATTTCAGGCCGCCGCAACCCTTATGTGTCGCTGTACCTTTATCCCGCGACAGTGCAGGGGGCCGATGCAGCACCCACCATAGTAAAAGGCATCGAAGTTCTCGACAAGATGGCTCTGGATGTCATTATCGTTGGCCGTGGAGGCGGCTCTGCCGAGGATTTGTGGGCATTTAACGAAGAATCGGTTGCAAAGGCCATTTTTGACGCGGAAACGCCCATAATATCAGCCGTCGGGCACGAAACCGACACAACGATTGCAGATTATGCCGCGGATCTTCGCGCACCAACGCCTTCGGCAGCCGCGGAGCTGGCCGTATTCGATTATAAAACATTTTTAAACGAACTCGATTCAATAAGAGGAAGGCTGAATCGCCTGATGAAAAGCTCGTCGTCAGAAAGCAGGCTGGCTCTTTCGACATTTAAAGCCCGCCTTGAAAAGAAGAGTCCTTCCTATGTGCTTTCAAACAGGCGGGCGCAGCTTTCCGGAATGGAAAATTCGCTGTCGGCCGAAATCAGACTGGCTCTTCAAAAAGAAAAAAACCGTTTTTCGCTTTTGTGTGCAGGACTTTCCGCGGTATCACCGCTCGGACGTATGTCGGCGGGCTACGGTTTTTTGGCGGGAGAAGACGGTAAAGCGATAAAAAGCGTCGATGATGTCAGTGGCGGAGATGATCTCAGAATATATATTAAAGACGGAAAAATAACGGCGTCAGTATTAAACATTGAAAAAGCACCGGAGAAACAAATATGAGCGAAAACGAAAATCTGACCATGGAAGAAGCCTTTGAAAAGCTGAAGAGTATTCTCGACAAACTCGAGGCCGGAGACCTTACGCTGGAAGAAAATTTTGCCCTTTATGAAGAGGGCTTAAAGCTTGTCAAAACTTGCGGCAACAAGCTCGACATGATCGAAAAGAAAATAACAATTCTTGAAGAAGCCGGAGAACAAAATCCCGATGAACAAGAATGAAATTGAAAGTATTATCATGAAATATATGCCGGAAAAGGACTCGTTTCCGCCTCTTTCAGAGGCTATGTGTTACAGCGTTCAAAACGGCGGAAAGCGCCTCAGACCTCTGATGATGCTCGAAACTTGCAGATTATTTTCCGGAGACACAAGTCAGGCTGAGCCTTTTGCCGCCGCTGTGGAAATGATACATTCCGGCTCGCTGGTACACGACGACCTGCCCTGTATGGACAATGACGAATTGCGGCGTGGCGTTTTATCCACATGGAAGGCTTTCGGTGAGCCTACGGCACTGATGGCAGGTGACGCGCTCATGGCTTATGCCTTTGAAACCGCCGCCCGTTCGCTTCTCATGCCACATCCCGAGAGAGCGGCGAGAGCCATGTCTGTTCTCGCGGACAGCGCGGGTACGGGAGGCGTGTGCCTGGGTCAGACTCAGGATATGCAGTTCACCGGCAAGGAGCCGGACGGAGAAACTCTCGAGCAAATATACATCAAAAAAACCTGCGCGCTATTGCAGGCGTCCATGGCGATAGGCGCGTTAATCGGAGGGGCGGACGATGAGGCCGTGAAGATTGTAGATGAAGCCGCCCTGCATATCGGGCTTGCTTTCCAGATAAGAGATGATATTCTGGATGTAACGGCCGATGAAAAGAGCCTCGGAAAGCCGGTCGGCAGTGACAGCAAGAATAACAAAACCACTTTCGTTACGATATACGGGCTTTCGGGCGCCCAAAAAGCCGTATTCGAACACAGCGCGCTGGCCAGAGCTCTCATGCTGCGGCTTCCCGGAGACAAGGCGTTTTTCCTTGATTTAATAGAAAAACTCGAAAACCGGAATAATTAACATAGGTTGGGAGATATTGTTTTGAGCGAAAAAATTCTTGACAGAATTAACAAAACGGGAGACATCAAAAAAATCCGTCGCGAACTATATCCGCAGCTCGCTGAGGAAATCCGTGAGTTTATGATCGAAAAGATCAGCAAGAGCGGCGGACATCTCGCATCGAGTCTCGGAGTCGTTGAACTTACGATGGCTCTGCATACCGCGTTCAATCTTCCCAAAGATAAGATTATCTGGGACGTCGGACATCAGTGCTATACGCATAAGATACTGACAGGCCGAAAGGACTCTTTCGATACCATCAGATCGCTTGGCGGCATAAGCGGTTTTCCGAAACGTCAGGAAAGCGAATGCGACGCCTTTGATACCGGACACAGCTCCACGTCCGTTTCGGCGGGGCTTGGAATGGTTAATGCCCGGCGCTTAAACGGTGAGAAAAATAAAATCGTTTCCGTCATAGGAGACGGCGCCCTGACCGGAGGACTGGCTTATGAGGCGCTCAACAACGCGGGACAGCTAAAAGAAAACTTTATAATCATTCTCAACGACAACAATATGTCCATATCACAGAATATCGGAAGTGTTTCAAGAATGATGACCAATATCCGCACCGCTCCCAAATACACCGACTTCAAGAGCAACGTGGTCAGCGCTCTCGAAAAAATACCAAAGGTCGGCGGTCGAATTATCAAAAAGATCCGCGGCGCAAAGAGCACGTTTAAATCGCTGTTTATTCCGGGAATGTTTTTTGAAGACATGGGGCTCACTTACCTCGGACCGGTTGACGGACACAACATCGACGATCTGCTTTTTGTTCTGGAAGACGCGAAGCGCGTAAAAGGCGCTGTTGTGGTTCATGTTATGACTGAAAAAGGTCACGGATACGACCCCGCCATGCGTGATCCCGAGAGGTTTCACGGTATAGGCAAATTTGACCCCGAGACCGGGGAATGCCTCTGTAAAAAAGAGCCTGATTACAGCAGGGTATTCGGCGGAATTATGTGCAAATTAGCCGAAAAAAACGATAAAATAGCCTGTATTTCAGCGGCAATGCCTGAAGGCACCGGCCTTAAAAATTTCGCGAAAAGATTTCCTCCCAGGTTTTTTGACGTGGGTATAGCCGAAGAACACGCTGTCACCTTCGCGGCTGGACTTGCCGCCGGAGGTGCAAAGCCGTATGTATGCGTTTAGTCTTCTTTTATGCAGCGCGCCTACGACCAGATACTGCATGACGTCTGCATGCAAAAGCTCCCGGTCACCTTCGCGCTGGACAGGGCCGGGCTGGTAGGAGCCGACGGAGAGACACATCAGGGGCTTTTTGATATTTCTTTCCTTTCTTCTATGCCGAACATGACGCTGATAGCCCCGAAAAACGCTGCGGAACTGGTCGCGATGATGAGATACTCCGAAACCTTCGACGGCCCCCTCGCTGTCAGGTATCCGAGAGGAACGGCCGACAGACTGCTCGAGGAATATGACGCCCCGATAGAATACGGCAGGGCGGAACCGATTGTTATCGAAAAAGACATAGCTCTTTTAGCTGTCGGAACGATGACCATAACCGCTATGAAGGTCATGAAAATGCTCAGAAACGACGGAAAAAAGGTATCGGTTATAAACGCGCGATTCATTCATCCTTTTGATCGCGAAATCATATCAGAACTTGCGCAAAAGCACAAATATCTCATTACTTTCGAGGAAAATGTTGCCTCGGGCGGTTTTGGACAGCAGGTATCAGCCTATATAAAACAAAACGGCATAAAGCTTAAAACCCTGAATATATCGGTGCCTGACGCCTTTGTGGAGCAGGGCACTGTAGATGAGCTCAGGCGCAGGCTCGGCATTGATGCGGATGGCATTTTTGCACGCGTAAAGGAATTCATAAGTTGAAAAAGCGTTTGGATATAATAGTTACCGAAAAAGGGCTCGCTCCCTCCAGAGAAAAAGCGAAAGCGCTTATTATGGCGGGAGAAATATTTGTGGAAGGTCTTAGAGAAGACAAGCCGGGAGATCTGTTTGACGACTCGCTCTGTTTTGAACACCGCGGAAAGACGCTCAGGTATGTCAGCCGCGGCGGGCTCAAACTCGAAAAAGCGGTAGACTTTTTTGAACTTGACCTGAACGGAAAGGTTTGTATGGACGTTGGAGCTTCCACCGGCGGTTTTACTGACTGCATGCTTCAAAACGGCGCCGCCAGAGTCTACAGCGTGGACGTGGGATACGGTCAGCTTGACTGGAAACTCAGAAACAACCCGCGCGTTATATGCTTGGAAAAGACGAATGCCAGATTTTTGTCTCATGAGCTGATAACCGAAACTATTGACTTTGTTTCGATAGACGTTTCATTTATCTCGCTTACCCTGATACTCGGAGCCGTAAAAAGTGTTCTGGCTCCGGACGGAGAGAT
>JAFTAU010000076.1 GCA_017455435.1 Lachnospiraceae bacterium
CTTCACCGTTCATAAGCTGCAGAATAAACTCCATGCAGTAGCCGTCGATAAACTCACTGTTTTCGTTAAAGAGGCTCAGATCGGGACCGGCCGCAGGTGTGGGAATCCCGGCTGCCGGCGCATTATCCTCGATAATCTCGCCGCGCAGGAGCTTTACCATACCTTCAAATATAAGAATAAACCCTGCCGCCCCGCTGTCCACCACACCCGCGTCCTTTAGGACGGTGAGCATTTCAGGCGTCATGGCCAGAGTCTTTCGCATCTCGGCGGTATAGGTGGACAGAATAACGTCAATGGGAGAGGAGCGCGTAATCTGAGTACGGATGTGCTCTATGCCCTCTCTGGCCACGGACAACATCGTGCCCTCCACCGGATTTATCACGGCGCTGTAGGCGGCGCGGTAGCCTTTTATCAGAGCGGCTCTGAGCTCACCCGGGCCTATCAGTGCGGAGCGGGAGAGCGCCTGGGCAAAGCCGTAGAAAAACCGGGAGAGTATCACGCCGGAGTTTCCTCTGGCGCCTAACAGCATGCCGGAGGACAGCGACTTTGAAAATGCGCTTACGTCCGTACTGCTGGTGGCTCCCGCCAGTCCGTGCTCCAGCGTTTTGCACATATTGGTGCCCGTATCGCCGTCCGGCACGGGGAAGACGTTCAGTCTGTTGATTTCTTCCTCCGAAAGGCGCAGATTGGCGAGCCCGTTTTTGAGCATTTGCTCCAGTTCTATTCCGTTGATTCTGCTGACAGACATATTATTTCTTTCCCATTTCCCGGATAGATTCCGGCAGTTTAAATGTCAGCGCGAAAGCAATCATAACTGCAGCCGCGCAAACCGGTGTCATAAAACGCACGGTGTTGCTTGTTTTGAGCAGCGTCAGTACCGCCTGCCCGCCTATTCCGGAAGCTACGCCGGCAAACAGTCCCTGAACCGCAAAATACATGGCAGCGTTGGAAATGCCGGTCTTTTTCTCTTCTTCGGAAGCCAGCTGCGACGGCACGGAATACGCCACGGAGAACATGGCGCCAATGCCGAACGAGGAGATGATTCCCGTTACGATGGAAAGGATGGTCTTGGCTGTGCCTGCGGGCAGCAGCGAAACTCCGAACATGGAGAGCATACCCGCCGCAAAAATAATCAGAACGTAGCGGTAGGAGAACCCGAAGCCGCGCGTCCTGGTGAGCCTGTTATAGAGCAGCAGGGTAAAGGGCACCGGTCCGAAGGAAGCCATCATGACGAGAATCATGCTCATTCCGGAGACTGAAAAATACTCGTTGATACCGCTCAGGAAAAGCTGTACGCCGAAGGTCATAAAGGAATAAACCACCATCCAGATGATGTAGCTTTTGTTTTTGAATGTGTAGGCAATGGATTTCACCAGATTGACGGTCTTTGAGACCTGACCGTCCTCGTACGTTACGGTGCCGTCCTTTGTGGAACGTTCCTTTATGAGAAGCAGCGGAATCAGCATCGTCAGCACTATCGGAAGCACTATCATGGAAACCACACGGATATTCATGCCGTTCAGCAGCATTCTGACCACCACATAGCCCAGGATGAAATACACGATATCGCACACGGATTTGACGTTTGACATGTAATTGCGCTCCTCCTGCGTATCCACGATCTCGGTGAAGGTCGCGTAGTAGGTGACCATGGTGAGCGTATAAAAGCTGTAGAAAATGCACAGCGTGACGCCGTAGAAGATGGTGTTGAGAAGGGTGGCGGCGTCGGGATTGGGTGTAATCAGCGTAAACACTACGTATGCCAGAATCATCGGAACCAGACCGATGATGAGGGCGGGACGGCGGCGTCCGAATCTGGTTTTCAGATTGTCGGTAAAGGACGCCATGGGAACGTCGATTATGCCGTCGATAATCTTTGCTATTACGCCGAATACGGCCCAGACGGCCGGGATGACGAGGTCGCGGCTCAGGAAAGTCTGGTTTGCCACAACGTCGGCATTAAAGCCGGAGGCGATAATCGCGCTGCAAAGGTAGGAGCTGACCATCAGATTCAGCATGTTGACGCCCATACCGCCTATGGCGTAAAGGAACATCTGGCGTTTTTTAGTGATTTTTTTCATATAAATAAGCTTCCTTTCGGGTCGGGTCGCGACCGGTGATCAATTGTTATTTGCGAGAGCAGCCTCTATCAGGGCCTTTTCTTCGGAGAGATCCTTTGAAATGGGCTTTCCGAGATAATAGGCAGCCATCAGACCGGGGCCGATGTTGATTCCACAGGAGGGGAAAACGTCATTGATGAAGATTTCCCTGGGACCAAAGCGCTCCGCAATGAGCTCCTTGAATTTTTCGGCCTGCGGCAGACGGTTTGTCTGAGCGATGAATATCGTTTGCCCTTCGGGGTCCTCGATGGTTTTTTCTATGTATTCCAGCAGAGCGGCGTAGGCGGCTTTCGCGCCCTTGGCCTTGCCGATGACTGTGGTCAGACCGTTATAATCAAATTCGCCGATGGGCTTTACGCCTGCCAGCGTTCCGAAGAATGCCTTGGCATTGGTCAGGCGGCCTTTTTTCGCCACAAAGCTCAGGTCGTCCAGCCATCCCGCCTGGTGGAAACGGTTTTTGTTGTTCTCCAGCCAGTCAGCGGTTTCTTCCATGGTCTTTCCCTCTTCGCGAAGCCTGGCTGCATAAATGGCCATCAGTCCGAAGCCGGGTCCGAAGCGCATGGAATCCACGCAGCGGATATTGGCGTCAGGGTATTTTTCCAAAACGGATTGTCTGGCGATCTCGGCAAAGCTGAACGCGCCGCTGATACCGCTCGATATTGTCATGACCAGCAGGGCGGTGCCGCCTGCTGCCGCTTCTTCCATGGCTGCGGCAAACTCCGCGCTGTTGGGCGGCGCCGTGGTATAATCATTGGGGCGCTTTTTAAGATCTGCATAAAAATCATCTCTGGAAACGGTTTCCCATTTCAGATATGCGCTGATTTCGCTCTTGTCGGGCAAAGTGATGTGACCGGGAAGCACCCTGATGTCATACTGAGTGCTGAATGCTTCGCTAAGGTCACAGGTTCCGTCAGCCAGAATAGCAAATTTGTTCATAGCTCGTTTACCTCCTTTAAAAAATCAAACAATTCTTTTTCCGCCCTTTCGGGCTCCGCAAGAAAAGCCTCTGTGTGTCCTGCGCCCTCTGCTGTGAAAAAGTATTTTTTAGAGGCGCATGATATGTAATTTGCGCGTCCGCGCTCTATCGGGACGGTAGTGTCGCCTGTTCCGTGCAGGAAAAAGCACGGGATGGCGGTTTGCGCGAAGGAATCCTTCACCTGCGCCTTGAGGTCCTTATGAAACTGCAGCCATGCCGTCAGTCTGATGACGGGCATCATCAGCGGCCCTGGCAGATGTCTTTTTTTGCACTCGCCGTAAATCTGCTCATAAGGCGAAGAAAAGCCGCAGTCCAGTATCAGCGCGGTTATGCCTCCGGGACTGAGCTTGTCTGAGGCAAAGGCCGCCGCCGATGCCCCCATGGACATCCCGTATATCACGGTGCTGAGCACTCCCCGGCGGCTCAGTGCCCACTCGTTCCAGGAACAGAGGTCGTACTGCTCCAAAAGCCCCAGAGTGCAGCGCTGCCCGCTGCCGGGCAGTTGCCCGCGCTGGCGGATCATCAGTATGTTGTAGCCGTGACGGGCGAAAGCTTCAGCCTGCACGGCAAAATTTATCATAATATCGGAGCGGTATCCGTGGGCAAAGATAACGGTGCGGTCAGAGCCCCCGTCCGCATACATGCCGCAAAGCGCAGCTCCATCGAAAGCCCCGGTTTCCACCTGCTCCCACGAAAGCTCATTAAGCCGTTCCCTCGCGGCAGTCAGCAGCTTTCTGTAAGGGGCAAACTGCTGCCCGTCCGCCGTGAGCTCTTCAAAGCCCGCGCCGGGTCTGACTTTAAAAACCAGTATGCCCGCCACTACCGAGGGAGCCGCAATAAAAAAGAGGTAAAATCCCGCGGCGGCGAGGAGAATAATCCAAGGCATAGCTTCAGTCACGTTTTTTTATCAGCGGCGATTTTTTGCTCCAGACACGAAAGACGGCTTCCTCCTGCAGGCTGCGGTGCTCACCGAAGGCGCATTCGTAGGCAAAATGCTCGCAGTTGTTTCTGATGATATGATAGCCGCCTTCCCCGATGCGTGCCCTTGCACGGGCAATGGTTTCATCGGCGGAAAAGCGTTTTTTCTTTTCGGAGCGGTCAGGCGTTCCCACCTCGGGAATCTTACCGCAGCAAAAGGTGTCAATGTCCGTAGCGCAGACCAGAAAACGGTCCGGGTCGCTGCCAAAGTCCGGCAGCGGAGGCATGCCAAAGGCTATTACCTCGTCTTCGGAAACAAAGATTCCGTAGTGAAAAACGGAACCGATTCTGACCCGGATCATATCGCCGGGGGCACAGTCGGAGGGAGACCACTTCATTTCTGACGTTCCTCGATATAATCCACCACGTCGCCCAGCGTTTCAAAATCGTTCGTTCCGACGTCGCCGAAGCGGATGCCCATATCCTCCTCAATGGCTATGACCATGTAGAGCATGCTCACGGAGGAAAAGCCCAGATCGGCTGTCAGGCGGGAGTCTTCGGTGCAGTTTTCTATTATATCGCGCTTTCGCTCATCCGCGGAAAGCAGGATGTCGCGCAGGCGAGTGATAATCTCATTCCTTGACAGCGCCATGTCCGTACCTCACTATCTTCATGGCGGGAGACCGCTGAAAATCGGTATCCCTGATTGTTATTTTACTTACCTGCCAGTATCCCGGCAGAGAGCGGTTTATCTTTTCCAGCTCAGCCGTGGCATAGGCTTTTCTGGCTTCGTCGTCCATATCGGTCAGCTCCGTAGGGCGCAGAACCACCTCCAGCGCCAGGATAGGCTCTCCCAGGGCGCTGCGATCCTCAAACACCTGTGAATCCTGAACAAAGGAGAGAGTGTTGAAATGCGCCTCGACCTCGGCAGGCGAGACGTTCTCGCCGTTTGGCAGCAGGATAATCTCTTTTATGCGGCCGGTGATATACAGGAAGCCGTCTTCGTCGATACGGGCCAGGTCGCCTGTTCTGAACCAGCCGTCCGAGTAGGCGCCGGGTTCCTCCGTACCTACGTAGCCGTCCATCATATTGCGGCCTTTCAGCCACAGCTCGCCGTCCACTATCTTGAGCTCCTGGTTGGGATAAGGAATGCCCACGGAATCGGGCTTTGTCAGGCTTTCGGGATTTCCGGAGACCAGATTGGCTGATTCGGTGAGACCGTATCCGGGGAAGAGGCTGATACCCATTTTCTTGTATTCCGAAACAAGGAAAGGCGAAACGGGGGCCGCGCCGCAGATGATGCATTTCAGATCCTCGCCCAGCATATTGCGGCCGAATTTCTTTGAAAGCGTCAGCGCCATCTCCGCCAGGGCGGGCACCATTACCATGATGGTGGGGCGGAACGCAGCTATATCGCGGAACATATCTTTATTATTGCGGCAGATGAAAAGCGTGCTGCCGGTGTAGAGCGAGGTCATAAGATTGCGGATGAGGCCGAAAACGTGGCTGAGCGGCAGCACCAGCAGATAACGCTGATTGAAAACCTCAGGCGTGCCGTAGCAGCCGTTTATCGTGCCCTGCATCACGGCGTCGTTTGAAAGGAGAGCGCCCTTACTCTTTCCCGTGGTTCCGCCGGTGAACATGATGGCGCAAGGAGCACTCGGCTCGCAGCGGCGCAGGGGGGTGGCCTCATTATACGGGGCGTTCGTGGCGATGCATTCTATATCCGGTCTTTGCTGTTTTAATATATTCAGCTTTTCTTCAAATCCCGGCTGATAAAAGAGCTTTGAAACGCCGAACATCATGCAGCAGCCGAAAACGGCCTCGGCGGGCAGATGCGCCGGAAAGACTGCGGCCGCGCAGCCGGAGGTCACTATGGCCAGATAGGCTTTTACAAAATCATAGGAATTCGCCGCCAGAAGAGCCACGCGCGTTCCCGTGGGGCAGCCTGCGAGGGCAGTGCGAAGCTTCGCTGCATCACGCTCCAGGTCAGAATAAGAATAGGTTTTACCGTCGTCCTCTATCGCAGCGGCGTCCGGCCATTTTGCCAGACACTGCTCCCACATTTCGGAGACGGTTTTGTACTCGGTTATGCCCGAAAAGGTTTCGGCATCCGTATATTTGCGGAATATTTCACTTGAAGCTGTCTTCATGAAAAACCTCCTGTGTGATTAATATGTTATCAGCCGGCAAGCAGCTTTAATTCTTCTTCTTTGCGGTGCAGATCCGCGGTGATTTCCTCTATCTGCGGCATAGACGGACGCCCACCGCAGCGGGAGATGATGTCTATCGGCTCGCCTATCATTATGTGAAGGCGGTTGTAAAAATGCTTTCCGGGGCGCAGGTACACGGGCACTATCGGAGCTTTTCCCTGCAGAGCCATCAGCACCATGCCGGATTTGAAGGCGGCCAGGGCGCCGCTGTCATTGATGGAGCCCTCCGGAAAGATGGACACGAGGCAGCCCTCAGTAAGGGCTTCCGATATCGTGCGCAGCGAGCCCAGATTAAAATTCTGCCTGTCCACCGGGATGCAGCCGAAACGTTTGAACCACCAGCGGGCCTTGCTTTCGAAAAACTCCTTGCTGCAGATAAAGCGGTGGCGTCTGTACCACACGGCAAACATTACAAATATCGGGTCAAAAAAGCCCACGTGGTTTGCGAATATCACAGCCCCGCCGCGGATGCGCTTTTTTGCGGCTTCGTTTTCGTATCTTATGCGTGGACGAAACCACAGCAGGCCCGGCAGACCGGCGGTGATTTTCACAAAATCGTAAACGAGATATTTAAGAGAAAACAGCGGCGAGCGCTTTTTATTCTCCTGTTCCACGTGTCAGCTTCTCCAGTTCGATTATTTTCTCGCGCAGACACCGGCTCACGGTTTCCAGCGCGGTTTTTTCGTCCATGTCGCCGGTAATGAAATCCGCGGCGTAAAGCGGTTTTCCGATGGCCACGCGGGCGCGGCGTGTGCTAAAGTACGACCCGTTCGTATAGACGGGTATTATCTTTGCCCCGGTGGTTATCGCCAGGTACGCCGCGCTGACCTTAAAAGGCAGGGGGCGCTCCTCGCCGGGCAGCGGAAGACGGCTCTCCGGGAAAATCCCCACCACTCCGCCGCGGTCCAGCACCGTCTGCGACTTTGACAAAAATCCGAAGTCATGGCTGTCGCGGTCCACTCGTATGCCGCCCAGAAGCCGCAGAAAAATGCCGAGAAGGGGCTTTTTGAACAGCAGCTCCGCCATCTGAAAGCGCAGGGTGCGGCTCCAGAAAACAAATATCCATACGGCATAATCAAAGACCGAGGTGTGATTTGATATTATTATTGCGGGGCCGCTGATGTGTCTGCCCTGCGTGCTTTTGTCTTCATATGCAATCTTTGTGCGAAAGCAGAGCAGCTGTGCGGGCCATCCCGTTATCTTTACAAACCAGTTCCAGAAAAAGTTCATTGCGCGTCCCCGCTTTGCATATCACTCCGCAGATGATCAGCGATTCCGCGCACCGTGCGAAGCTCCGGCTGCCCCGGCTCAAGCGTGACGCCAAATTCGTCCTTCAGATGTGACAGCATTGCAAAGTAGTCTATGCTGCTGCCGCCAAGGTCCATAAAGAAATCGGAATCCGGGGAAATCTCATCTATGGGACGCCCCGTCGCGGCGGCAAAAACCGGCAGGATGCGCTGCTGCAGCTCGTTCGCTGCATCTTCAGCGCCAATCCGGGAGGGTACGGCAATTTCCAACGTTCCCTCAGCGTAGCTTCTTGCCAGACGCAGCCTGTTAGGCTTGAATTCGTCCGGCTTAATAAGGCTCTCGCATACAAACTCGATGCCGGAGATTTCGCCCGACAGCCCCGCCTCGTCAATTTTCCTGATAAGCTCCGTGCGGATACTTGTCAGCGCGGACTCCGGAATGTGCCGCGTCACCTCTGCCAGCAGAACAGCGGAAGAGGAGCCGCCCTTATTCGCGGGAATCAGGCAGACTTCCGTGCTGGGGAGCCTGAGCAGAGGCTCTATGGCGTTGGGGTTGAGGTTTTCACCGCCGGGACCCACTATCAGATCGTCCCGCCTGCCGCATATTCTGTAATGGCCGCCGGCAAGCTCCGCCATATCATGAGTTGCGTACCATCCGTCCGGATAATCCGCCGCGGTCAGCTTTCTGCCGCCGCATAGCACGTATTTTGCAATGACTCTGCCGCGCACACGCAGCTCGCCGCTTTCGTCTATCATATATTCGGCGCCCTTCATGGGCGTTCCCACGCAGCCCGCCTGCAGATATATCTTTTTCCTGCTGAGCTCCACGGAAGTGATGCCGATTTCCGTCATGCCGTAGCCGTTTGCCAGCCTGTAGCCGATGCCGTTGAAAAACGCCTGCACGGCAGGGTCGAGAAAGCTGCCGCCGGAAATCATAAAAACTATACTATCTCCGAAGAGATTTTCGCGCACCTCTCTAAAAGCGAGCTTTGAAAACAGGCTGCCGAGGGGAGCGGGCAGCTTTTGCTGCAGAGCCAGAGCCCGGTTGAACTTCTCCGCAGTCTTTTCTCCGCGGTCTGCGATTCCGCGCATGGCCTGCGCATAAACCTTTTCCCAGAAAAGCGGCACGGCAAACACGTGCGTTACCTTGTGGCGCTTTATCGTATTGACAATGGTCTGCGGCGAAAGATCCGGCAGATGCACAAAGGTTCTGGAGAAAAACGCAAACCAGATATACATGGCCACGAGGCCGAAAATGTGATAAAAAGGCAAAAAAGTGAGAAGCTTTAATTCGCCGTTATAATGTTTTTTGAGACGCGGACTTTTTTTGATGATTTCATAGCTGTCAGCTATCTGATAATAAAATTCCTCTGCACCGTACGCGCAGATTTTGACGTTTTCGGTGGTGCCGGAGGACATGACAAAAAGCTCTGTTCCGAAAGGGACGGGGACTGATGCTTCGCCTTCAGCCGGCAGCTCCTCCGGGCGGATGTTCATACATGAAAAACCGCCGGCCTCGCTGATGACCGCTATGCAGCCGCAGGTGGAAATGGCGTCCTCGAGAACGGGACGGGGCAGGCGCAGATTCAGCAGCAGAGGACGAAAGCCCGCCGCCAGTATCGCCCAAAAGCACTCTATCCATTCGAGGCTGTTTTCGAGGTGAAGCCCCACAGCGGCGCCTTGCTCCGCGTCCGAAAGAAGGCGCTTCAGGGCGACCGCGCGGCAGAGGATGTGCTCCCGGGCCTCTCCGTACGTGGCTTTTTTGACGCGAAAACCCTCGCTCCGCTCATAGAGAATGTTGTCTCTTTCACGGAACATAAGCAAAAAAAGAGTCTCAAAATCAAAACCTTTTTCACGGAATGCGCTGAGTTTTTCACGCACGAATGCATTAATGGATTTATAGGAGCCGATATGATAATCAGTCATAATCCTCCCCACGCCGTAAGGCCGCAGCCGCCGCAGTTTTTTTAACCTCAAAAGAGTTTTGCTCAATGTATGACATTATAAACGAAAGAGGTGTTTTATTCAATAAAAAAAGCGGTTTTTCGGCACTGTCCGGCGCCCTGAAACTGCGCTTTTATTTGCGCATCGCCACGTAATGTGTTATTATTCAATTTGTATTTTGAAAAAGGAGAACAAAAAAGATATGACATTCCCGGGAGCCCTTTCGGGCGTTAAGAGAATTTTTCTCGCTTTTATGATTATTCTGATAAGCACCCTCGTGATGAACATCAGCACTATTATTAATGAAATCGGCAATCTGGTGGATTCGTACAGTATGAGAACAGCCGGTATTTTGGGCTCAATGATTTCATTTTTTGTAGGCGGTCTTTTTGTTATCGGAGCGACTATTCTTGAAATCCTGGGCATTTTCAATGCGAGGTCCGATGAGAGCGGCAGCAGATTTCTGCTCGTTGCGCTGATAGCTGCGATAGTCAACGTCCCTGTTTCCATCATCAATACTTTCTACGATATTGCCAAGATTCCCATGGCTGTAGCAACCAATGTCCTGGCTATCGTCACGGTGGTGTTTACCGTTCTGGGAATAAGGGGCTTTGCAGAAAAACTCGGCGATGAAATGCTGACCCGCAGGGCGTGCTTTACATGGATACTTCTGGCGATTCTTCGTGCGTTCAGCACAGTGGTTGCACTCGTCACGCCTTCGCCGGAAGAAAATACCCCGCACGAAACGCTCGTATTTATTTTCATCATGTACACAGTCTACACCGTTCTGATAACGGCGTACTATGTCATATATGTTCTGTTTCTTTCCAGAGCCAAAAAGATGCTAAAGCCAAAGGAAAGCGGTTCGAAGTTTACGAGCAGCGGCCCCAAGTATTACAACCCCGCCGAAGACTGACAGTCGGAACACACGGGGACAGTCCCCGTGTGCTCAGGACATCTTCATTATTAGAGAGGCAGAGTTGAGCGACTCTGTCTCCTTTTTTAGGCTATTTTTTCATCGCCTTCGCCGTCCGGAGAAAACCACCTTCCCGGGGCATCTTTTTCTCCGATAGTACCATGTACACAGGGAGACTGTCATCTTGTGTTATAAAAAAGGAGACGATTCCACGTCCCCTAAATAGAACTGCCGGTGGCGGGGGTCGAACCCGCACGTCCTTGCGGACACAAGATTTTGAGTCTTGCACGTCTGCCAATTCCATCACACCGGCGCTCCGCAAATAATAGCATAATCTTTTTGCGGTTTCAAGAGAAAGCTTGATATGGTATAATAATGCGGTTAACAGGAGAAAAGACATGTCCGGAAAAATTCTACTTATCGATGGCCACAGCATATTAAACCGAGCTTTCTACGGCGTACCGCCTCTTACCAGCAGCAGCGGCGTTCCCACCGGCGGGGTTTACGGCTTTATGAATATCATGTACAAGATTATTGAGCAGGAAAACCCCACTCATATTGCCGTGGCTTTTGACAGGCACGAGCCCACCTTCAGACATGAAATGTACCCGGCGTACAAAGGCACCAGAAAGCCCATGCCGGAAGAGCTGCGTGCGCAGGTTCCCATTTTAAAGGAACTGCTCGCCGCCAGCGGCATCACCGTGCTCGAAATCCCGGGCTTTGAGGCGGACGACATCATAGGCACGCTTTCAAAACGCTGCGCGGGAGATGGCATGAGCGTCATCATCCTTTCCGGAGACCGCGATCTTTTTCAGCTTGTCAGCGACAGCGTTACGCAGCTCATACCGAAAACCAAAAACGGCGTCACCACCACTGAGATTTATACTCCTGAAAAAATGCAGGAGGTCTACGGCGTCACGCCGCAGGAGTTTATCGACGTAAAAGCCCTGCAGGGGGATTCTTCGGACAATGTCCCCGGCGTGCCCGGCGTGGGAGAAAAGACCGCGCAGGCACTGATAGCGCAGTTCCACAGTCTGGAGGGCATCAGGGACAATATCGACTCCGTCACCCCCACCCGTGCAAAAAATGCCATTTCGGAGCATTTTGACACAGCGCTCCTTTGCCGCAGGCTTGTCACAATTTTACTCGAGGCACCGATAGAAAACAGCGTTGAAGATATGCTTACAGGCAATCTCTACACACCTGAGGCCTATGAGATTCTCGGCAGGCTGGAGCTCAAAAAGCTCATGAAAAAATTTACCGATTCCGGGTTCGTCCAGTCGGCGGATGGCCGCGCGGCGGCGCAGGCGGGCGGCGGGATAACGCTTCCGGCTTCGGACCTTCACACGGCGACCGGAATGGACATAGCCGAAGTCGACGGAATATTCGCCGCTGCCGCCGGCAAAAAAACGGCGATTGCGCTGGAAGAGGTCTTTGGAGAGCGCAGTCTGCTTCTGACCAGCGACGGAAAAACCGTATACAATATCAAAATCGCCTGGGCTGTGGATGATGAATATATTTCAGAAAAACTTGGCGCCCTCGCTGCGGCCGGAGCCCCGGTTGTCGTAAACGGCCTTGCCCGGCTGCTGAGGGAATTTGACATAGCACCCTCGCCTGTCTGGTTTGACACGGAGATAGCGGCCTATCTGCTGAGTCCGCTCAGCAGCACCTACAATTACGAAGATATAGCCAGAGACTATCTGGGAGGCCTCGTGCTTCCCTCACGCGCGGAAATATTCGACAAAAAAAGCGGCGTAAAGGACGGCAGTCCGCAGCTTACGGATTATCTCTGCCGCAGCGTCACCGTGCTATATGCGGCGGCGGAGCCCGTTACGGAGCGGCTTAAGGCAGAGGGAGTATACGGTCTGTTTACCGACGTGGAAATGCCCACGGCTTTTGCGCTATATGAGATGGAGCGAGCAGGCGTCAGAGTGAACCGCGAGGAGCTTGCCGCCTACGGCCGCAGCCTCGGAACCGCCATAAACGCTCTCGAAAAAGAAATTTACGAGCTTGCAGGGGAGGAGTTTAATATCAACTCTCCGAAGCAGCTCGGCGAAATATTATTTGAAAAACTGCATCTGCCGGGGTCTAAAAAAACCAAGAGCGGTTATTCCACCGCGGCGGATGTGTTGGAAAAGCTGCGTGCGGATTACCCTCTCGTGGACAAGGTTCTGCAGTACCGCACATACGCAAAGCTGAAGAGCACCTACGCCGACGGGCTCGCGGCATTCATCTCGGAGGATGAACGCATTCACGGGCATTTTCTGCAGACCGTCACCGCCACGGGACGTATCAGCAGCGCGGATCCCAATCTTCAGAACATTCCGGTGCGCGAAGAGCTGGGGCGCGAAATCCGAAAAGTCTTTATCCCCGCCGACGGCTGCGTATTTATTGACGCGGACTATTCGCAGATAGAGCTGCGCGTGCTGGCGCATCTCTCCGGAGATGAGCGCCTGATGCGGGCTTACGGTCAGGCGGAAGACATCCATGCACTCACCGCCTCGGAGGTCTTCGGCGTCCCGCTTAACGAAGTCACTTCCGCACAGCGCCGCGCCGCCAAGGCCGTCAATTTCGGCATAGTTTACGGTGAAAGCGCTTTCGGGCTGTCGGAGGGTCTGGGTATCTCCCGCAAAGAAGCAAACGAATACATTGCGGAGTATTTCCGCACCTACCCCGGCGTAAAGGCATTTCAGGAAAAACAGGTGCTGGACGCCAAAAACCAC
>JAFTAU010000077.1 GCA_017455435.1 Lachnospiraceae bacterium
GGCGTGACGCTGGGTATAGCTCTTTTCGGCGCGGAACGTGGGGCCGAAGGTGTAGATCTTGCCGAAGGCCTGCGCCATGATTTCGCCCTGAAGCTGGCCGGAAACGGTCAGATAGGCGCTCTTGCCGAAGAAGTCCCGGCTGTAATCCACAGCGCCGTCTTCGGTGCGCGGCGGGTTTTCCATGTCGAGCGTGGTCACGCGGAACATTTCGCCCGCACCCTCGCAGTCGGAGCAGGAGATCAGCGGGGTGTGCGCATAGACGAAGCCGTTTTCGTTGAAGAAGCGGTGCAGCGCAAAGGCCGCCGCCGAACGGATGCGGAACGCCGCGGAATAAAGGTTCGTGCGCGGGCGCAGGTGCGCGATGGTGCGCAGATATTCCACGGAATGGCGCTTTTTCTGCAGCGGGTAATCGGGCGTGGAGGCGCCCTCCACGGTGACCGTATCGGCGTTGATCTCAAACGGCTGCTTGGCTTCCGGGGTCAGGATCAGGTCGCCCGTGACGATGACGGCGGTGCCCACGTTGAGCCTGGCCACGGCGGCAAAATCGGCCACCTTGTCGGCCTGGAACACGACCTGCACGCCCTTGAAGCAGCTGCCGTCGTTGACGTCCATAAAGCCGAGCGTCTTGCTGTCGCGGTTGGTGCGGATCCACCCGCAGACGGTGACCGGCGCGCCCGCATAGGCCTCCGGCGCGGCATAGAGCTTTGCGATCTCGGTACGTTTCATTGGAAAAACCCCCAGTTCTCCACAATCATAGTTATGCATCATTATAACACAAATTGTTCAAAAATCAAGCGTTCCGGGGAAGTTTGGCGGATGCGACAATTCCGCGTTTTCCGTGTGGAAAAAATTATGCAAAAAAGTCGCCTGGCAAAGGTGAAGAGAAGCATCCAAAAAAACAGAAGGCGGCCTCACGCCGCCTTCATTCAATTTATTTGTTTATTACTTTTAATACTGTTGAATATGAGCTGTAAAATGCTTTGCCGTTCACCTTTGTTAATGCTCTGATCTTAAAATAATACGTTTTGCCTGACTCCAGTTTTTTCAAGTTGCAGGCCGGCTTTGAAACCGAAGCAAGCTTTTTAAACCCGCTCACTTTCTTTGCTGAATAATAGACAACATAACCCTGGGCTCCATCTACGGCTGTCCAAGTCAGCTTTTTGCCTTCCTTCTTAACATCAGTCACTTTTCCGGGGACGATTTTAAATGAAAGCGTTACCTTCCCAGAGTAATTGCCTTTAAATATAACCAGAACTTTGTATTCGCCGATTGCTTTTCTGCCAGCATCATATTTCACCGTATAGTTATCTTTGGTGATTGTTTCTCCGGTTGTATCTTTCACAATGACAGTCGGTTTCTTGGTTTTCCCGTCATAAGTATATGATGTTTTCTTTAAGGACACAGAATTGATTTGAGCAATAGTTTCCGAGATTTCAACATCACCGCAAACGGAACACTTTGTTTCAACTGTTCCATCCGCTTTCATTGTTGCAGGCTTCACTTGACTGGTGTAACTATGCTCACCTTTTGCGGGAATTGTCTCTGTTTGAAGCAAGCCGCAATTTGAGCACCGGCGAACCACTTCGCCATCCGCAGTACAGGTTGCAGGGGTATTCTTAATATTAGCGAAGGTATGGGTTTCACATTGAAGGCGAAAACCAATCTGGGGAAGTGTCATGTTGACTTGTTCCATTAACCATTCCCAGCATATAATTTCCATACCAAACAGTAGATTAGACATTTTTTGAATCCAATCATTTGAGGAAATGTTTTTGACACTTCGAGTTTTAAAAGAAAACGTTATATCATTTTTATCTAATGGGACATCATGAGCATCAATAACTGCAGAGGTAATATAAGCCCGCGAGTCATCGCTTGAATAGTATTCCACCGCGACATTCATTTGGCTTGTTCTTTCAAAATCAGGACTATCTCTACGACGGCCAAAGCTCCATCATCGAAATTTTCAAAAAGAGTATATTTAAGTTTGTCTGTATCGGCATCGTGCTCCAGATAATAACTTGTTATCTCGTATTTACCGCCCAATGTTTTATTGCCGGTTTTCGGTACGTATCCAACATCATCGATTGCTTTCTTCAAGGCGCTATAATTGTTTTTTATGTATTGTTCATCGTACTTCTCATTAGCAGCAAAAGCCACCGTTGGAATAATTCCAATAACCAAAAGAAATACTAACAACAATGATCATGTTTTTTTCATTTGTTTCCTCCTCCGTTTTATGTCCGTCGACTTATTATAAAAATAGTAACACATTTGTATTCTTTTGTCAACATTTGTATTCAGAAAATGGAATTTAATGGCCTACACTATTCATGAAGGAAGTGAGGCCATGTTGGATGCAAGACTTATCGGCGCTGTGATACAAGAATATAGAGAAAGAAAACGGATTTCACAAGAAGTCATCAGTGGCCTTGCCGGTATCGGACGGACACATTTAAGTGCGATTGAAAGAGGACAAAGGAAACCGACTTTAGAAACCTTCTTTAAACTATCCGATGCGCTCAATGTCAAGCC
>JAFTAU010000014.1 GCA_017455435.1 Lachnospiraceae bacterium
CGCCCTCTTCATAGCCCACATATCCGGGAGGCGCTCCTATCAGACGGCTAACGGAAAACTTTTCCATATATTCGCTCATGTCTATTCTTACAATATTTTTTTCATCATCAAACAGAGCCTGAGCCAGAGCTTTTGCAAGCTCGGTTTTTCCTACGCCGGTAGGACCGAGGAACAGGAAAGAACCTATCGGCCTGTGAGGGTCTTTAATCCCGGCTCTGGAGCGTAGTATTGCTTCGGAGACTTTTGTAACGGCTTCGTCCTGACCTATGACGCGCTTATGAAGTTCACTTTCCAAGCCGAGCAGTTTTTGCCTCTCGCCCTCCAGCAGCTTTGAAACCGGTATGCCGGTCCAGCGGGAGACGATACGGGAGATTTCTTCTTCAGTGACGCTGTCACGCAGGATGGAATCTTCGGATTTGACAGTCGATTTTTCCTCGGCTTCCTCCAGCTCTTTTTCGAGCTGCGGCAGCCTGCCGTATTTGAGCTCAGCAGCCTTGTTCAGGTCATAATCGCGCTCAGCCTTTTCTATTTCGCTGTGGATGCGGTCGCGTTCCTCTCTGAGCCGCTGAACCTTTCCTATGGCGTCTTTTTCGTTCTCCCAGCGTGCCTTTAGAGCATTATACTCGTCGCGCATTTCTGCCAGCTCCGCCTGAACTTCCTTCAGATGTGCTTCGGAGAGCTTGTCGTCCTCTTTTTTGAGGGCCGCTTCTTCTATTTCGTGCTGCATGATCTTTCTGGATATTTCATCCAGCTCCTGCGGCATGGAGTCCATCTCTGTTCTGATCATGGCGCAGGCCTCGTCCACGAGGTCTATTGCCTTGTCAGGCAGAAAACGGTCAGTGATATATCTGTTTGAGAGAGTAGCAGCCGCTATCAGCGCATTGTCGTGAATTTTTACGCCGTGAAAAACCTCGTAGCGCTCTTTTAATCCCCTGAGTATGGAGATGGTATCCTCGACTCCGGGCTCGTCCACCATGACTGGCTGGAAGCGGCGTTCCAGAGCGGCATCTTTTTCGATATAAGAGCGGTACTCATTCAGCGTAGTGGCTCCTATGCAGTGCAGCTCGCCTCTTGCAAGCATTGGTTTCAAGAGATTGCCGGCATCCATGGCACCGTCTGTTTTTCCGGCTCCCACTATGGTATGCAGCTCATCAATGAAAAGAATAATCTCGCCTTCGCTCTTTTTGATTTCCTCAAGAACGGCTTTTAATCTTTCTTCAAATTCACCGCGGTATTTAGCTCCCGCTACGAGAGCTCCCATGTCGAGGGCAAAAACCTTGTGCTCACGAAGACCTGCAGGTACGTCGTTTGCCACAATACGCTGAGCCAGACCTTCGGCGATGGCTGTCTTTCCTACGCCGGGCTCGCCTATCAGGACGGGATTGTTTTTTGTTTTGCGGGACAGGATGCGGATTACGTTTCTGATTTCGGTGTCCCGGCCTATAACGGGATCAAGCTTTCCTTCGCGGGCTTTTTCGACCAGATCCTCGCCGTATTTTGTCAGAACGTCATAGGTTTCTTCGGGATCCTGCCCGGTGACCCTCGCATTCCCGCGGATAGATAGAGTGGCTTTTTCAAATTCTTTTCTGCTGATTCCAAAATCGCTCCAGATTTCTTTCAGAGTGGCGTCCGAAGCGTCTATCAGAGCCAGCGCGAGATGCTCTACGGAGACGAAATCGTCTTTCATCCTTCCGGCGATGTCCTCGGCCTTTACTATGGCTTTGTTAAGAGCTGGAGAAATCATGAGCTGCACGCCCCCGCTTACCTTCGGAAGAGCGGAGACTGCCTCGTCTACACGGGAGGAAAGATCTTCCGTGTTTACGGTCATTCTGGTTAATATCTGTGGAACAAGACCCTGTTGCTGAGACAGCAGCGAGTGCAGCAGATGAATCTGTTCTATGGAGCTGTTTCCGTTTCGGATGGCCGTTGCCTGCGCTTCGGAAATAGCTTCTATTGATTTGCGCGTATATTTTTCCGCATTCATTCTGCGAACCTCCCTTACACAAAATTAGCACTCTCGGTGCCACAGTGCTAATTATAGTTTCGCACCGGATCATTAACAACAAAAAATGTATTAAAAAGTATAAAAAATTTGAAAAGAAACGGCGTGCAGTTGGATTTTGCTGCTATATAGAGTATAATCGTGGACAGATATTTTCAAACCGGAGGGCTTATGAGACCGATACTATTTTCAATCGGAGACGTTAATATATACAGCTACGGCGTGGCTTATGCCACGGCGCTGGTGTTGGGGCTTTTGACCGCTATGCGCCGCGCCAAAAAAGAAGGAATGAACGGCGATCTTATTTTTAATATCGGCTTTTATTCCATTATTTGCGGGGTTCTCGGAGCAAAGCTCCTTTATCTGATAACCATCGCTGACAGGCTGACCGCGGATTTTTGGGGTACTCTCAAAAATTCGATAACGACAGGTTTTGTCGTCTACGGCGGAATACTGGCAGCTGTGCTCTTTGCTTATTTTTACATCAAAAAGATAAAAGCCGGATTTCTGCGCTGTCTTGACATAGCTGTTATTTCCATAGCTCTCGGTCAGGCAATAGGCAGAATAGGCTGCCTGATGGCCGGCTGCTGTCACGGCATACCCACCGATGCCTGGTACGGCATCACGTTCCCGGAGGGAGCCTCGGAAGCTCCGGCCGGCATTCCTCTGGTACCTGTCCAGATAATCAGCAGCGCGCTCAATTTTATCAATTTCGGTATTCTCATAATTGCCTACAACCGTTTCAGATACAGAAGCATGACGGCGGCGCTTTATATGATAAATTACGGCGTCGGCAGGTTTATTATCGAATATTTCAGAGCGGACTTCAGGGGCGCTGTGGGACCGTTTAGCACGTCCCAGTTTATCTCTTTCTTTATGGTCACAGGCGGAGTTGTTCTGATGATTATTGCTGTTAAAAAGCGGCTTCCCCGGCCGGACAGCTTTCTTCAATCTCATAAGCAGCCAGATATCGAAAGCGCCGGAACTGAAGATAATCCCGAAGAGGCGGAGGAGTGACCGCCCATGACTAAAGGCCACAGGATAGACGGCATCGTCCCGGGCTCCATAGCCGAAGAGCTTGAGCTGCAGCCGGGAGATTATATAGTGACTGTCAACGGCAATCCGGTTGAAGACGTGCTGGATTACCGTTTTTTCTGTAAAGAAGAATACCTCGAGGTGCTGATAAGGCGCGGAGATGAAGAGGCTGTATTCGAAATAGAAAAGGACTCCGAAGAGGATCTCGGGCTGGTTTTTGACAATGGTCTGATGGACGAATACCACCGCTGCCGAAACAAATGTGTTTTCTGCTTTATAGATCAGATGCCTTCCGGAATGCGCCCTACGCTGTATTTCAAGGATGATGATGAGCGTCTTTCTTTTTTACAGGGCAATTACATCACTCTAACCAATCTAAAAGAAAGCGACATAGAAAGAATAATAAAATATCGGCTTTCGCCTATCAATATTTCCGTACATACGATGGATGCGGAGCTGAGGTGCCGTATGCTCCGGAACAGATTTGCCGGAGAGGCGCTATGTGTTATCGACAGGTTTTACGAGGCCGGTATAGTTATGAACGGCCAGATAGTGCTCTGCGAAGGCATTAATGATGGAAAGACCCTTGAGTACACCATAGAAAAGCTCGGGCGGTACTGCCCGGTTATGGAGAGCGTGTCGGTAGTTCCTGTGGGTCTTACAAAGCACAGGGACGGCCTTGAGCAGCTTTTGCCGATTACCCCTGATAATGCAGCGCGAACCATTGATATCATTGAAAAATATCAAAAATATTTTTATGAAAAACACGGGCTGCATTTCATACATGCGAGCGATGAGATGTATCTTTTGGCCGAAAGGCCGCTCCCGGAGGCAGGACGCTACGATGGATATCTGCAGATAGAAAACGGAGTGGGAATGCTGACCTGCCTTGGCGATGAGTTTGACGCTGCTCTTTGCGAGGAGGCGGAAGGCAGATATAGAAAAGATTCTGACAGAGCAGCTGTTAAGGGTTCCTATGTCATTGCCACCGGAGTTCTGGCGGCCGGGTTTATAAGTGAGCTGATAAAGCGCTTCCACAGGCTGTTTTCTGGCGTAAAAGCTGAGGTAAAGCCGATTATTAACCGCTTTTTCGGTGAGTCTATTACCGTTGCCGGTCTTGTGACGGGGAGCGACCTGATTAAGGGTCTTATGGAAATGCCGGGAGTGGGCGGCGCAGACGCAGTGCTGATACCGCTTTGTATGCTCAGAAGCGGAGAGGATGTCTTCCTTGACGATGTGACTGTTTCTGATGTTGAAAAGGCACTGGGAACAAGAGTTATTCCCGTACAAAACGACGGATATGCACTGCTTTCGGCTCTGATTGGAGAGCCTGCAGCTTCGGGATTCTACCGGCAATACGAAAGCCGCGACCCGTAATACAGGAATAATCCCTCTGAAATTGATATTTAGGCCGGAATATGCTAAAATAAATCGTTATGAGTAAACCGATTATTGCCATTGTAGGCAGACCGAATGTAGGAAAATCAACCCTGTTCAACTCTCTTGCCGGAGAGCGTATTTCTATCGTACAGGATACTCCCGGCGTAACCAGGGACAGAATATACGCTGACTGCGAGTGGCTTAACCGCTCATTTACCCTCATTGATACCGGCGGCATTGAGCCCGAGTCAAAAGACATTATCCTAAAGAGCATGCGCGAACAGGCGCAGATTGCCATTGACACTGCAGACCTTATTCTTTTTATGACCGATGTCAGACAGGGGCTTACGGACGCGGATTCCAAGGTGGCCGATATGCTCAGACGTTCCGGAAAACCCGTTGCGCTGATTGTCAACAAAGTCGATGATTTCACAAAATACATGCCCGATGTTTACGAGTTTTACAACCTCGGGATAGGAGAGCCCATCCCTGTTTCGGCCTCTTCAAAGGTTGGTGTGGGCGATATGCTCGAAAAAATATGCGAAATGCTTCCCGAAAGGGAGGGTGAAAATGCTGTGGACGACCGCCCCAGGATTGCCATAATCGGAAAGCCCAACGTCGGAAAATCGTCCATCGTAAACAGACTTATAGGGCAGAACCGCGTAATAGTGTCAGATATAGCCGGAACCACGAGAGATGCGGTAGACACTGTTGTAAAGTATCACAAAAGAGAATACGTTTTTATCGATACCGCAGGACTCAGACGCAAAAGTCACGTAAAAGAAGAAATAGAAAGATTCAGTGTCATAAGGGCAGTTGCCGCCGTAGAACGCGCCGATGTCGTTATGCTGGTCATAGATGCTGCAGACGGAATCACCGAACAGGATGCAAAAATAGCCGGAGTTGCTCATGACCGCGGCAAGGGCATACTAGTTGTTGTAAATAAATGGGATTTAGTCGAAAAAGACACCGGAACCATGAAAGAAATGCAGGAAAAAATTCGCGGCGTGCTGTCTTTTTTGTCATATGCCGATATTATCTTTATTTCGACGCTTACCGGCCAGAGATTTCTCAAGATTTACGAAGAAATCGATATGATAATGGCAAACCAGAATCTCAGGATTTCCACCGGTGTTTTAAACGAAATAATGACTGAGGCCGTTGCAATGAAGCAGCCCCCTTCTGACAAGGGCAAAAGGCTGAAACTGTTTTATATTACGCAGGTCGCGGTAAAACCGCCCACATTTGTAATATTTGTTAATTCAAAGGAATTGATGCATTTTTCTTACTCCAGATATATCGAAAACCGCATCAGAGAGACGTTTGGCTTTAAAGGCACATCCATCAGGTTTATTATCAGGGAGAGAAAAGAATGACGATATTATTCAGATTTTTATGCGTGGCGATAGGCTATGTTATAGGATCCTTTTCGCCTGCTTATTTTTACGGAAAGCTTAAAGGCATCAACATCAAAGAAGAGGGCAGCAAAAACGCCGGTACTACCAATGCTCTCAGGGTGATGGGTAAAAAGGCCGGAATCATAGTTTTTGCCCTTGATCTCGCAAAAGCCGCTCTGGCGGCCGTGATATGCTGCTTTACATTTGGCACGATGCCGTTTTATTCCGGCTGCAACCAGCTTTATATGCTCTATGGCTCGCTGGGAGTATTTATCGGTCACAGCTTCCCGTTTTATCTCAATTTTTCCGGCGGAAAAGGCGTGGCTTCTACGCTGGGGGCGCTGCTGGTGATAGACTGGCGCCTCGGACTGATATGCTTTGGAGTATTCCTTGTTATCACGCTTATATGGCGCTATGTTTCACTTGGCTCAATAATCGGCGCCATGACATATCTTATTATGTGGGCGGTTTTCGGAAATTACGGACTGCTCTATATTGACAAGGTTTATTTCGCGGAATCTACCGTGATTGTAGGAATAATATGCATTTTTATCGTTGTCAGGCATCACAGCAACATCAGGCGCCTGATACGCAAAGAAGAAAACAAACTCGGTTCAAAAAGGAGTTGATTTTTATGCTAAAAAGGTTTTTCATATTGCTGCTTTGTTTAGTTATGACGGCGGGTCTGGTGGCCTGCGGCGATAACGTCGAAACGGACCCGGAAGCTCAGACGTCGGAGCCTGATGAAGAGCAGCTCGAAGTTATAAAGATTGCAACAGGGGTTATTACAGGTCAGTTTAACCGCGTATACGCTACCGAAGAAGGAGACAAGCTCATTTCGTCGCTTATTATGCCTACGCTGTACGCCTATGACCGCAACGGAAGGCTGCTCACTGACGCCTCCGCCGGAAAGACCGTCGCTTTTGAAGGCACGGATTATTACTACAAAACTCTGGCCGATATTAACGTTTCTTATGATGAAGCATCAAAAAAATCCACCTTCACCATAAAGCTCGGCGATGGAATCAGTTTCAGCGACGGAACTGCAGTCACTGCCGACGATCTGATATTTACCTATTATGCGCTGTGTGATGAGTCTTACAAAGGCCCCTATGCTCTCAATTCAGCCAATATCGAGGGTCTGACAGCTTACAAATTCAACAACAGCGAGGCACCCAATATTACAGTCACGGACAATCAAATCGAGGAAGCTCTTAATAAGCCATCTGACGATCTGAAGACGTATTTCAATGCCCAGCTTATCCGCCCCACTATAGAAGAGGGCAGGAAGTTCTGCGAAGAAAACTGGGAAAAATATGTTGATAGAGGTTACGGAGAATCTGCTCAGGAGCTCTTTGTCATGCTGTTCCCTATGGCTATAGACAGCGATTACTCCGCGCAGGGAAAGACCTTTGACGATATAACCGAAGAGACCGTCGCGCTGTTCAGCATGAATTACAAGGCGCTCGCGCGTATTTACTATGGAGATGTCGAATACCTCAATGGCGAAGCATATTCCATCGTCCGCAAGTTTATCTATGAGGAATCATTGAAAAATGCCGGTGGAAATGAAGTTCACGATATTTCCGGAATAAAAAGAATTGACGACAGAACCGTTTCAGTGACGGCTTTTGGCAGCGGCAATTCTCTCAGAAACACCATATGCAATATTCCGGTTCTCTCGCTTGATTACTACGGAGACAGGAGCAATTACAATTACGACACTCTTGATTTCGGACTGGAAAGAGGCGACGTAGAGGGTCTCAAGACCAATTCCAACAGCCCTCTCGGCTACGGTCCTTACAAGATTTACAGCGTGGATGACAGGCGTGTCGTGCTGGTTCCGAACGAAAACTATTACAAGCCCGACGAGATTCCCTCCGAAAACCTTTCTTTTGAGCATTATGAAGAGGACAGTCGCGTAGAAGCCATTGAAAACGGAGAGATAGATCTTACGCTGCTGGATTACAACGAAGAGGAGATAGAGGCTATCGGTGCGTCCGCGTCAGAGCTTTGCACGATAGAGTGTAACGATAACGTTTATAACTATTTCGGATTCAGAATCAACGGTCTGTCGGGCGTGGCGCCAACCGGCGAAGGAGTGACCGAGACGAATGACCAGAGGCTGACCAGAATAGGAAGCATGAGGAACGCGCTCGGAATACTGCTTTTCTCCCTCAGGGAAAATGCTGTGAACTCCACGATCGGAAAGGGCGGAAAGCTGCTTAATTACCCCGGTTCATCGGCGCTTTGGGCCGTGCCTGCTTCGGGAGACGATACCTACGTGGAATCTTTTGCCTATTATTATGACAAGACGCCCATCGAAAAAGGCAAAGAAATGGAAGCCGTCAAAACTGAACTGGCACGCAGCGGTTACACCATTGGCGAAGACGGAAAGGTCGTTGGTGGAGAAGGCATAAAAACTACGCTTAGCGTTGCCATTCCTGCCTACCACCTTAATGACAGTGCCATGATGGCCCTCTTTGACAGCTTTGAAGCAGAAATGACAAAGCTGGGATTCAAACTCGAAAAGACGTACTTTGAGCAGAATGATGAGTTTCTGGAGGCTCTGGCAGCCGGAAAATACGATATCTGGATGGCGAAACACAGCGCCAGAAGCTTTAACCTTGCCGATTATTACAAATCAAAAGGGAAATACAATTTCTACGGTCTTAACAGCCCTACGGTTGACCGGCTTATAACCGAGGCTGGCTCAAACCCCGATATTATGGAGAAAAATTATAAGACCGTACTCAAATCAGTTATGTACTGGGGCTTTGAAGTTCCTGTATATCAAAAGCAGAATGCTGTCTGCTACAACCCTCAAAAGGTACATATAGACAGTCTTGCATTCACAGAGTACTACGGTCTGTTTGACGCTCCGTGGTGCATTACGCGGTACGACCCGGCAAAGCATCTTGACGAGGAGACTGAGATGGCTCCGGAGAGCTCGGAACCCGAGACTACACTGCCTGCGACCTCGCCGGAAGCAGAGCAGACATCTCCCGGGGAGAGCACATCTGCTGCCGGAGATACAGTACCGTCCGCTTCTGAAGGGGGAACGACCACCGCGGTCACTTCTGCGGCGCAGACGGTTTCTCAGCCCTGACAATGGAGAACGGTAATGACCAGAGTGAGGATATTTACCGACGGGGCGGCAAAAGGCAATCCCGAAGGTCCCGGCGGTTACGGCGCGGTTCTTCAATATACGGACGAAAAAGGCGGGCTTCATGAAAAGGAGCTTTCCTGCGGTTATAAAAAGACCACAAATAACCGTATGGAGCTGATGGGCGCTATCGCCGCTCTGGAAGCTTTGAACAGGCCGTGCGAGGTGGAGCTGATTTCCGATTCGTCCTATCTTGTAAAGGCGTTTAACGAGGGCTGGCTGGAGAAATGGATAGCTGCCGGATGGAAACGAGGGCGTGAGCCGGTTAAGAATATCGATTTGTGGAAAAGACTTCTCGCCGCAGCCCGGGGGCACGAGATATCCTGGATATGGGTAAAAGGACACGCCGGGCATCCGGAGAACGAACGCTGCGACAGGCTCGCCTGCGCGGCCGCACTGGGAAAGGATTTAAAAACTGACACTATAGGGGAGGTTTGGTGATATGGCAACCCGTTATTACGGAGTAAATGAACTTAGAAAAATGTTTCTGGACTTTTTTGCGAGTAAGGGTCATCTTGCGAGGGGCAGTTATTCGCTTGTTCCTCACAACGACAATTCCGTGCTCCTGATACCTGCCGGTATGGCGCCTCTAAAACCGTATTTTACGGGGCAGGAGATACCGCCCTGCAGACGCATGGCTACCTGCCAGAAGTGCATTCGTACCGGAGATATCGAAAACGTGGGAAAAACCGCCAGGCACGGCACTTTCTTTGAAATGCTGGGCAATTTTTCCTTCGGGGATTATTTCAAAAAGGAGTCGCTCGCATGGACGTGGGAGTTTCTGACGGAGAAGGTCGGTCTGGAACCCGACAGGCTTTACCCATCTATATATGAGGACGATGACGAGGCTTTCGAGATTTGGAACATGCAGATAGGCATTCCCGATGAGCGCATTTTCCGGTTCGGAAAGGAAGATAATTTCTGGGAGCACGGCGCCGGTCCCTGCGGTCCCTGTTCTGAGGTTTATTATGACAGGGGAGAAGAATACGGCTGCGGAAAACCCGACTGTACCGTGGGCTGCGACTGCGACAGGTATATGGAGATCTGGAACAACGTTTTCACGCAGTTTGACGGCGATGGAAAGGGCGGCTATACGGAGCTCGAAAACAAGAACATCGATACCGGCATGGGTCTTGAAAGACTGGCCGTTGTAGTTCAGAATGTAGACTCTATTTTTAATATCGATACAATCAGGGCGCTTCTCAACGAAGTTGCGTCTCTGGCAGGAGTCAGCTACAAGGACGATGAAAAAACCGATATCAGTCTCAGGCTTATTACTGACCATATTCGCAGCGTGACTTTTATGGTTTCGGACGGCATTATGCCTTCCAACGAAGGCCGCGGATATGTACTTCGCAGACTCCTTCGCAGAGCTGCCCGTCACGGCCGCATGCTCGGTATAGATCATGCATTCCTGGCCGGTCTCAGCAAAAAGGTTATCGAGGTTTCAAAGGACGGGTATCCTGAGCTCATCGAAAAGGCCGAGTTTATCTACAAGGTCATCTCCGAAGAGGAGGAAAAATTCAACAGAACCATCGACCAGGGGCTTTCCATACTGGCAGAGCTCGAATCAGGAATGAAGGACGGGGAAAAGCTCTCGGGCGAAGAGGCCTTCAGGCTCTATGATACATTTGGATTCCCGCTGGATCTGACAAAGGAAATCCTGCAGGAAAAAGGCTTCGGCGTTGACGAGGAAGCATTCATGGACTGCATGCAAAAGCAGCGTGAAACCGCCAGGGCGGCCCGTAAAAAGACAAATTACATGGGCGCCGACGTGACTGTTTATCAGAGTATCGACCCTGCTGTTACATCCGAGTTTGTCGGATATGAAAACGAGGAGTATGAATCCGAGATTCTGGTGCTTACCACCGAAGATGAAATCGTAGAGGCTCTTTCCGATGGTCAGAGCGGCACGATTATTACCGCGAAAACTCCTTTTTACGCTACGAGCGGCGGACAAAACGCGGATAACGGCGTTATTTCCCTCGGCGAGAGTGAATTTGCCGTGGAGGATGTTATAAAGCTCCAGGGCGGAAAGATTGGCCACGTTGGTCATGTCACTTCCGGTATGTTCAAAACGGGAGATAAAGTCACATTGTCCATAAACAAGGCCAGGAGAGCAGCGACCGCAAAGAATCACAGCGCGACGCACCTGCTTCAGAAGGCTCTGCGCATGGTTCTCGGCAATCATGTCGAGCAGGCGGGCTCTTATGTGGACGATGCCAGACTGCGCTTTGATTTCACTCATTTTTCGGCTATGTCTCCGGATGAGATTGCGAGAGTCGAACAGATTGTCAATGATGAGATAGCTGCGGATCTTGCGGTTTCCACGGAGATTATGAGCATCGAAGACGCCAAAAAGAGCGGAGCGATGGCTCTGTTTGGTGAAAAGTACGGCGACAGCGTCAGAGTGGTTTCCATGGGTGATTTTTCAAAGGAACTCTGCGGCGGAACGCATGTCAGTAACACCGGCTCTATTGCGGCGTTTAAGATTATATCCGAGGCTGGCGTTTCTGCCGGCGTGCGCAGAATTGAGGCGCTGACATCAAAAGGTCTTCTGGCGCATTATGAAGAAATCGAGAGAAAGTATAACGCTCTGGCAGCGCTGACAAAGACTGCTCCGGATGCTCTGGAGGCTCGTATCACTGCGCTGCTCGGCGAGGTGAAGGCTCTTTCGAGTGAAAATGAAAAGCTTAAAAACGAAAAGGTAAAGGATTCGCTCGGGGATGTTATTAACAGTGTTGTCGATATTAAGGGCGTGAAGTTCCTCGCTGCGGCTGTGCCGGGCGTTGAAATGAATGAGCTCAGGAATCTCGGCGACAGTCTGAAAGAAAAGCTGGGTGAAGGCGTTATTGTGCTTGCTTCTGACGCCGGCGGTAAGGTTAATCTGATTGCTATGGCTTCTGATGAGGCTATGGCACGCGGTGTGCATGCCGGTAATCTCATCAGGGAGATTGCTCCGCTGGTTGGCGGTGGCGGCGGCGGACGTCCGAATATGGCTCAGGCCGGCGGTAAGAATCCGGCGGGCATTTCTGATGCGCTGAAGAAGGCGGCGGAGGCCGCCCTGGCGCAGATTAAGTAGGCTTTTATTCGCCCGCTCTATCGCGCATATAAAAATTTTGTTCGCATAGGACATACAGCTTTAATGCTTTCAGACACGCTGTAAACAAAGAAATCCGGGCTCCGGCACGCTTGCCTTTGCCCGTTTTCTTTGAACAGCGTATCTGTCTGAAATCATTTTCGCTGATGTCTGACAATGCGAAAAAATTTTTAATATGCGCTGCGCGGGCGGGTTTTTATCAAATTATAGCATCCGCCTGAGAGAGACTTGCAAGAACCTCCGGCGGGACGCTCTCGCTATCTCAGTCTCGCAGCGGACGCTAAACTCATTCATCGCTTACGCTCGAATTCGTTAAGCGCCGGCGGCCTTCGGATCCCGCCTTGAGGTAGCTTGCAAGTCTCTCTGTATAGTATGCCTTTAAATTATGAAAATCGTCGGTCTGATTACTGAATATAATCCCTTCCACAACGGGCACCTCTATCACCTTCAGAAAGCGAAGGAGATGACGGGGGCAGACGCGGCTGTGGCTGTGATGAGCGGGAATTATGTTCAACGCGGACTGCCGGCGGTCACCGAAAAATATTCGCGGGCGAGAGCCGCTGTTATGGCCGGCGTTGACGCGGTGATAGAGCTTCCGCTTATTTTTGCGCTGTCCAGTGCCGAGGGCTTTGCGAGAGGTGCTGTTTCGACGCTTGAAAAACTCGGCTGCATTACGGATATCGTATACGGAACAGAAGCTGCAGAAGAGGATATCGGCCTTATTAAAAGTACCGCCGGTCTGCTGATCGATGAGCCGGAGAGCTACAGAGAGCTTTTAAGGGCTTTTCAGAAGGAGGGTATGAGCTTTCCAAAGGCACGGGCTGCCGCCGCCGAAAGTATTTGCCACGGAGCCGGAAGGATTCTTTCGGGTCCAAATAATATCCTGGCTGTGGAATATGAAAAAGCCATCCTTACGCTGGGATGCGGTATAAAGACTCATTCCATCAGGCGCTCCGATGAAGGTTATCTCGAAAGCGCGACCGCTATCCGTCAGTTAATTGAAAAAGATGATAATGACAGTCTGCGCCGGCTTTTGCCGGAATGCAGTTTAAAGACGCTGAGATATCATATTTCGGCGGATGATTTTACTGATCTTCTGAACTATAAGATAACAATGTCTTCCGAAGCGGAGTTGACGCGTTATCTCGATGTAAATGATGAAATCGCAGCCCGTATCAAAAAAGTCTGCAGAAATGGTATTTCTTTTTCGCAGCTTGCCTCTGAGGTCTCTTCAAAGAATTATACCGAAAGTCGCGCAAGAAGATGCCTTTTACATATTCTCCTGGATATAAAAGCGGATTCGCCTGCGCCATCATTTATCAGATGTCTCGCTTTTAACAGCAAATCGGGAGTTATGAAACGTATAAAAGAGAGCGCAAAAGCGCCTCTGGTCTGCAATCTTTCCGAATGTGAAGCCTCAGGTTATGTTCTTGATGAAAGGGCGGCTTTAGTTTATAATGATGTGGTAAGAAGCAAGTATGGTATATCGCTTCCGGATGAATATCATGCCGGCGTGTTTCGTATGTAATACGGACGGAGGAATATCATGAAACGTTTACTGTTTTTTGCTTTTTTGATTATGATTCCTGCTTCGCTCTGCGCATGTTCCCGTTCTGAGGCTTTAGAGAGTCAGGAGTCTCCGGTGACCGCGGGCAGCTCGGAGGTTGTAGCTTTAAAACCGGTCGCGTCTGAGCTGTATGATGTTTATGCCCAGACTATCAACGACCCGCCCACTTTTAACAAAAATCCTTTTGTAGACGACGGAGACGAGTTTTTCACCGAGGAAAACGCCGATGAGTCTGCCGACACCGATAAAGAGGCCGAAGAAGCCGCTGATGAAAAGGAAAAAGCAACAAAAGAAAGTATAGAATAATATTTTATATCTGGAGGAAGAAGAGTATGTGTAAAAATGAACCCATTTTGGTAGTTATGGCGGCCGGTATCGGAAGCAGATATGGCGGAGGCGTAAAGCAGCTCGCCAAGGTCGGACCCTCCGGCGAGGCCATCATTGATTATTCCGTTTTCGATGCAATCGAGGCAGGCTTCAAAAGGGTTATTTTTATTATCAGAAAGGACATCGAAGATGATTTCAGAGAAATCGTCGGAGATCACCTTGAAGGTCATATTGACATAGAATACGCTTTTCAGGATATAAATGATCTGCCGGAGAGCTTCACCTGCCCGGCTGACCGCACAAAGCCATGGGGCACAGGCCAGGCGGTTCTGGCTGCGAGAGATCTCATTGACGCTCCTTTTGCCGTTATCAACGCTGATGACTACTACGGAAAAGAAGCTTACGGACTTGTATATGATTATCTCAAAAACAGCTGCAAACAGGGACATGTTTCCATGGTGGGATTTATCCTCAAAAACACCCTCAGCGACAACGGCACTGTTACCCGCGGCATAGTAAAGACGGCCGCTGACGGCAGTCTCACCGGTATCGAGGAGACAAAAGAAATAATCAAGGGCGCCGACGGCGTTATCAGAGGACAATATAATGGAGAAGTCACGCTGGGCGCTGACGACCTTGTTTCAATGAATTTCTGGGGGTTCCTGCCGGATTTCATGGACGAGCTAAAGACCGGTTTTTCGGGATTTTTGTCTCAGCTTAAGGACGGAGACATAAAGTCAGAATATCTGCTTCCGGATATCGTTGACAAGATGCTCAAAGAAGGCAGAACCACCGTTGACGTTCTGACCAGTCATGATACCTGGTTCGGCCTTACTTATGCGGAGGACAAGCCCCCTGTCGTAAAAAGCTTTGCCGAGTACAAAGCCCGGGGCCTTTATCCGGATCCTCTATTTAAATAATGAATTTATTTGATTTTGCAATTGAATCAGAGATGGACAAAAATGCTCCTCTCGCTGCGAGACTCAGACCCGACACACTCGACGAAGTGGTCGGGCAGGAGCATATTTTGGGGCAGGGAAAACTCCTGCGCCGTGCAATTTCCGCCGACAAGCTCAGCTCAGTAATTTTCTATGGGCCGCCCGGAACCGGAAAAACCACGCTTGCACACGTTATAGCTAATACTACTCAGTCCGTTTTCCGAAAGATCAACGCCACTTCGGCGGGCAAAAAAGATATGGAGGAGGTTGTTTCGCAGGCAAAGCAGACGCTGGCCGGAAGCGACAAAAAGACCATCCTCTTTATTGACGAGATTCACCGCTTCAATAAAGCCCAGCAGGACTACCTGCTGCCCTTTGTCGAGGATGGAACTATTATCCTCATCGGAGCCACTACCGAGAATCCCTATTTTGAGGTGAACCGCGCTCTGATTTCCAGATCCGTTATATTTGAATTAAAACCCTTAACCTCCGTTGATATTCTGAAACTCATTGACAGAGCCTTATACGACGAAAAAAAAGGAATGGGCGTTTACAAGGCAGAGATAGACGAAGAGGCCCGCAGGTTCCTTTCGGAGATATGCGAGGGGGACGCCAGAGCGGCAATCAATGCAATAGAGCTGGCCCTTCTTACCACGCCCCGAGCTGATGACGGTTTGATTCACATTGATATAGATGTGGCACAGGAGTGCATTCAGAAACGCCGCGTCAGATATGACAAGGGCGGAGACAATCATTATGACACTATTTCCGCTTTTATTAAGAGCATGAGAGGTTCGGATCCGGATGCGGCCGTGTATTATCTGGCTCGAATGCTCTATGCCGGCGAGGATCCTATTTTTGTGGCCCGCAGAATAATGATCTGTGCGGCCGAAGATGTGGGAATGGCAGATCCGCAGGCGCTTACTGTGGCGGCTTCCGCATGCCTTGTATGTGAAAGAGTCGGAATGCCGGAGGCCAGAATACCGCTTGCCGAGGCTGCCGTTTATGTAGCCACCGCTCCAAAGAGCAACGCTTCATATATGGCGCTGGGCAGGGCGTGGAAGGCCGTCGAAGATATAGAGATAAAGACGGTTCCTCCGCATCTGCAGGACGCAAACTACAAAGGCGCGAGGGATCTGGGACACGGCCTGACCTACAAATACGCCCACGACTATCCGGGGCACTATGTTAAGCAGCAGTATCTGCCGGACGAGCTTTTGGGAAAAACATTTTTTAAACCCGGAGTCAACGGCTACGAAAACACCATCAGAAAGTATCTTGAGTTTTGCAAAAAGCTCGAGGAAGGCGATAAAAGCATTTAACGGAGATTTGGCTTGAAGGAAAAAATCGGCAGACTTGCGAGGGGAATTATTGACAGCGAAACAGCCGTCATTCATATTACTCCGCAGGAAATCGACGAAAAGCTTATGCCCGGCGAGATTTATAAGTCTGAGATTCACATGAAGAGTGAAGGCAGGCTTCGTTTTCGCGGGCTGATTTACTCTTCGAATCCCAGAGTAAAGCTTCAGAGCGAGTCTTTCTCCGGTGTGTTTGCATATATCGGATACAACGTTGACACGTCGCACCTGGAGGACGGGGAGATAATCAGCGGCCGTTTTTCCGTAGTTACGGGCTCCGGTGAATTTGTCATCCCTTACCTGTTTACTCTAAAGCAAAAAGAGCCCGAAAAGCACATTATAGGCGATAACAAGGCCGAAGACGCAGCCGCGCCGGTCAGGCCTTTCCCGTTACCTGCCGATACCAAAGCCGAAGTCCCCTCATTCGAAATCAAAAACAACGCCGAGCCGCGCTTTGATACGCCGGTCCGCAGAGTGATTGCCTACAAAAAAGCAAAAGTGGACTTTCTAACGGATCCCGCAAAAAAACTTGCGGCTCTTACTTCGATGCAGCAAAGGCTGGCCGAGCTCGGAGCCGCCGTCCCGGTTTATCCGGAGACGGAAAAGCTCCTCGAAGAATTCGGCCGCATAAAGGACGGCACCTATACCGAATGCCGCGTCGCGGATCCTATGAACCGTCTGCGCGAGCTGCGTTTCAGATACGAAAAGGGTGAAAGATCGGCAGAACTTTATATCGAGGCTGCAAAGGCGTATTCGGAGCAGCCGGATCTGTTCCGCGGATTTGATGTGTTTACGCTTCAGGCAATAAACGCAGGAACCAGATACAGACTGCTTTCGGGTGAGCTTATTGAGCTTCTTTCGGAGACAGTTTCCCTCGAAAAACACCCCACCGGGCTTTTGATTCTGATGCTGAAAAGGCTGTACGTCTACGCTCCACGTAAAAAGATTCTGGAATATCTTTGCGCATATTACATCAAAAAAGAAAAGACAGACGCGGCGGCTTTCAAATGGTATCTCGAGGGAGTAAAGCGCGATGCGGACACGCCCGGCCTTTACGAGTTTTTCCTGTATTCACTCCCGGACGGTTACAGCGAGGTTCTTCCGGAGGCTGTTTATGTTTATTTTTCATACAACGCGCCCGCTGACGATATTTCCAAAAAGAAGCTGTATCACAGCATTGCCGCGCATTTTTCGCGCGAAACGCATATTTACAGGCTGTTTGAACCATCCATAAAGGAGTACGTCAGAGAGAAGATTGCCGGCGGAGAGGCGGATCTGTATCTTGCGCTGATTTACAGGTCATTTCTTGACGAAAAGTCTGTTGACGGGAATATATCAAAGAATCTTGCCGATATTCTGGTGACCCGTGTACTGACAGGGCTTCCGCCCCGCGCCGTAAGGGTTATTGTCACCTATGACGAGCTGGTGGGAGAGCAGCAGGCCACGGTCAGCGGCGGTACCGCCGTTTTTCCCATATATACAGACAGATATAATCTGTATATCGAGTTTTCGGACGGCGGCCGGATGGAGTATGACGGTCCGGCTCCCTCGCGCCTTGTCACCGGAAAGAACTATCTGCTGCAGCTTTGCCGCAATTATACACCTGATATGCCTATGTTCCTGATTGCGGACGCCGGCAGAATCATTCAAAAAAACACACTGAGTGAAGACGATATCGTTTCTCTGTCATACCTGTCCATGGCGGACGGAGTTTCAAAGCGCTTTAAAACTGAGATAAACACTGCCATCATCAATTCCTACGATTGGGAAAATGACTTAAACAACCGCAGCATTCTAAAGGAGTGCGGAAAAGACAGGGGACTTTCGGGCGACACCAAGGCGAGATTCATTGACCTATTGATAAAGCTCGGAGAGTACGAAGAGGCTGAGACTCAGATAAAGCGTCTCGGTACGGAGCGGGTTTCCTCGCCGGCACTGCTTTCTGTATGCCGCAATTCCATTATAGAGGATTCCTTTGAGCCGGACGAATATCTGATTTGCCTTGCGTGGGGGCTGTTTTCAAAGGGGATATCAGACGATGTCACGCTGAATTATCTATGCAGAAATTACAACGGGCTTGTCTCCGAAATGAAAGACCTGCTCTTTGAGAGCAAAAAACGTGGATATCCCGTTTATGATTTGCCGGAGCGACTTTTGACTCAGATGCTGTTTGCGGGCTCGTATGAGGGGATGGACGACGTTTTTCGTATATACGCCTCAGAGGGCACTGTTCAGAAAAACATTCTGTTCGCCTATTATGTGGTCAAATGCAATCTTTATCTCTCCGATGAGGACGAGCTTGACGCCGAGATATTTGACGCAGTAAAAAGGCTGCTCGGCACAGAGCTGATTACCGGTACAGCGCCTGTCATAATGCAGCTTGCTGTCAGCAGATATTTTTCAGAGTCAGACAGCCTGTCAGCTGACGATGAGCAGATATGCAAAAAGATAGTTACCTATCTGACGCAGCGAGGCATTGTGCTGCCTTATATCAAAAAGCTTTCCGGACTGATTGCCCTTCCTCAGGAGATAAAGGACAAGACTCTGGTTGCTTATAACGGCAGCGAAAATGAAAGCGTTACACTGGTGCTTTTCCCTGAGGATGACGATGAGGATCCTGTTCTTCTTAAGATGACCAATGTTTACGCGGGACTGTTCGTGGGTTCGGTTTTGCTGTTTGAAGGCGAGCATGTTTCCTATGAGATTCATGCCGAGAGAGATGACGAGGTCAGAACCGTGGCGAGCGGAGAGCTTTTGGCGGATATTACCGACCCCGGAGAAAACAGAAAGTTTTCGAGGCTTAACGCTCTGATAGCCGGCAGTGCCGAGCCTTCTGACGAGAACTGGCAGAAAGCCATGTACGATTTTGCGCTCAGTGACGCGCTGTCAAAAGAATTGTTTGATTAAAACCGGAGGATGTTGTTTTGGGACTGTTTTTAGGCGTCGATATCAGTGACGATTACAGCCAGATAAGCTCTTATGACGTGGCCGGCGGCGAGGCTGTTTCTGTTACGCTGGGCGGTGAGGGAGCTGCCGAGCGCATTCCTACGGTTATCTGCAAAAAATCTTCTGTGGACGAATGGCTGATAGGAGAAGAAGCCTACAGGCAGGCACTGATGGGAAACGGCACTCTGGTAGACCGGCTTGTCAGACTCGCTGAAAACAACGGCTTTGCAACGCTTGACGGCGTCAAATACAGGGCTGAGCAGCTGATGGCCCGCTTCGTCGGAAAAGTCATCGCCCTCGCTCAGAGACAATATGACGAGACAGAAATCGAAAGCATAGTATTTACACTTCACGAGGCCGGTCCGCGAATCAATGATATTTTAATAAAGGTAGCAAAAAGCTGCGGTGTTCCTCGCGAGCACGTCCACATCTATAGCCATACTGAAAGCTTTGTTTACTATATTCTCAGCAGCCCGGCAGAAATCTGGAGCAATCAGGTCAGTCTTTTCGATCTGCGCGAGAACGGCCTGTTCCATTATGAGATGCGTGCGGTCAGGGGCAGAAAACCCGTGGTTATAGAGGCCGGCAGAACCAAAATGGCGGAGAGCTTTTCGCTTTCAGTGCTCGATACACCCGCCGGCGAAAAGCTTGTGGACAATATTCTTTCATCCTGTGCAGAGCGTGAGCTTTCAAAAAAGGCAGTATCCTCCGTTGTGCTGACCGGCAAAGGCTTTGAAACGATAAACTGGGCCACAGACTTTCTAAAGGTAATATGCAACAGACGGCGCGTATTTCAGAGCAGCCAGCTTTTTGCTCAGGGCGCCGCACATGCCGCGTATGATCTTTCGCTTGAAAAATCGAATTATCCATATCTGCTCATCTGCGACGGCAGACTTTCGTCCACAGTCAGCACTTATGCCGTTTTCGATGGCAGGAGAGAGCAGATTGTTTTTGCATCCGCCGGCACAAACTGGTACGAAGCCGGCACAAAAGCCACGTTTATTGTGGATGATATTCACGAAGTAGAGCTGATTGTTACGTCCGTAATGAGCGGAATGAGTCAGACCATACCTATTTCGCTCGATGAGTTTCCTGCGCGTCCGAACAAGACCACGCGCATTGAACTTAGCGTTACGTTTTCGTCCGAAAACAGGATGACTGTAAAAATAAAAGACTGCGGCTTCGGCGACATTTTCCCTTCGTCGGGGCTGGTCATCAAGGGCGAATACGTTATTTCCTAAGGAGGAGTCATGGGCAATCTGATACTTTGCCGCAGCCCCAAAAAGGCTCGCTCATACTACTCTGAAAAGCTCGGCATACACCTGTATTCCGCCGAGGAGCTTTGCTATTATATTTACAACAATCTCATGCTTATAGATGACAGTTTCGTTGACGAGAGGCTCTTTAATTTCCTTGAGAATCTCGGCTACGGACAGCTCATTGAAAAACTCAAAAAATGGAAAGACGATTCCACAGTATGGGAGCTGATGCTGGTCATTCTGCAGGATATACATTATTACAGCACAAAAGAGCTTGATGCTTTTAAGGACGAGGCTATCAGGATTTCACGTGAGGGATATGAGGGCGTTTACAAAGAAAAAGCAGATTATCTGGTGGGGATTGGACGTATATATGACGCCATTCGTATGTACGACCAGCTTCTTTCCGCGAAGGATATGGACAACAACGCCATAAAGGCTGATATACTTTGCAGCAAGGGCAAGGCGCTGACACGTCTGTTTGCCTACGCTGACGCTCTGACCTGCTATGTCTCTGCGTACGAGCTGACGGGAGATACAGGGCTGCTTCGCAGCATATATATGCTCAAAAAGATTGACGGCAGCCTGAGAATTCCTTTTGAGCTCATCAAAACGGCGCTTGCTGATGAATATGATGCGCTGACTGCAAAGTGGGATGATGAGTTTGAAAGCGTGAAAGCTCAAATTGCACAAAAAGCGCCGGTTGTGGATATCGCGGGACTGATGCAGAAAGACTCCCGAAAACGCAAAGAGGGCTTTCTCGACATAATTAGCGATTGGAAAAACGAATATAAAAGGAATCAGAGCTGACACATGAAAACAGCAATCGGACAGGACAGTCACAGATTTGAAAAAGAAAACAGTAAAAAGGTCTGCATTCTCGGCGGAGTTACTTTTCCAGAGGTGCCGGGACTGCTTGCAAACAGCGACGGCGACGTGGTGCTGCACGCGATAACAAATGCGATATCGGGCATTACCTGCCATAATATTCTGGGAGAGCCTGCTGACCGTATGTGCGAAAGCGGCATTACTGACAGCTCTGAGTATCTGAAAGTTGCCCTCGGTGAGCTTGCCGCACTTTCTCTTGAAATATCGCATGTTTCGATTTCCATCGAGGGAGCCAGACCTAAGATTTCGCCCCGTATCACGGAGATGCGCGAAAGCATTTCCGGTCTTCTTGACATTTCCCCTCAGAGCGTTGGCATAACCGCCACAACGGGAGAGGGCCTGACCGAATTCGGTAAGGGCAGCGGCATTAGCGTTTTTTGCGTTCTGACGGTGGAATAATGCATCTGAGAGCCTACGCAAAGATTAATCCTTTTCTGGAGATAACCGGCAAAAGAGACGATGGTTATCATGCTCTGTCCATCGTTTTCAGACCTGTTTCGCTGTATGATGAGCTTGTCGTTGAAAAAACATCCGGTAAAGGAAAGCTTATAATTGAATGCAATCTGCCCGGACTGTGCGGGGAAGATAATATTCTTAACAAGGCATATAATGCATTAAACGCCCGGTTCCCGGGCATATCTTCATATAATGTAAAGCTTACAAAAAACATCCCCTCCGGGGCCGGAATGGGCGGAGGAAGCAGCGACGCGGCCGCTTTTCTTAGGGCGGTAAACCATCTTGAAAACCTCGGACTTTCAATGGAGCAGCTTTGTGAAGTAGGAGCCGGGATAGGCGCGGACGTACCTGCCTGTTTATACCGCGTTCCGTGCAGCGCGGGCGGGATTGGCGAAAAATTATCAATGCTTGACGCTCCCGCCAAACAATATTATATTGTTATAAAACCCGCTGTTTCATTCAATACGGGCGCCATGTATGCGAAGTATGACGAAGTGCAGTCGCCCTCCTGCAAAAAAAAGAAAATAGATAAAACGCTCAGTGCCATCGCAAAAGGCGATACCCGCGCTGAGGCAGCTTCGTACTTTAATGTTTTTGAAAAGGTTGTCCCTGAGAAAAAGCTGATTTCGGAGCTAAAAAAACTCCTCAAAAGTAACGGCGCCGAGGGCGCTCTTATGACGGGCTCGGGCTCCTGCGTTTTCGGTGTCTTCGAAGACAAAAAAGCCAGAGACGCCGCGGCCCGCAGGATTAAAAAGCTCTTTGCCTCAGAAGACGCTCCGGAAGCCTGCACGGTTTATACATGTGAATCGGTTAATGAATTGCGCCGGCAGCTTCACTATGTATATATATTCGAGTGCCGCGACAAGACCCTTTACACCGGCTGGACCACTGATTTAAAACGCCGCGAAGCCGCGCACAACGGCACCGGCGGCGCCAGATACACAAAAAGCCACGGCGGAGGCCGGATAGTCTATTACGAAATATTTGACTGCAAAAGCGACGCGCTCGCAAGAGAACACAGCATTAAACAATTGTCAAAAGAAGAGAAAAATAGCCTTGTGAAAGGCTTTAAAGTATGATAATATTTTAACGGCTCAAAAGAGCCCCTATATTTTAAAAAGAGAGGTAAGAGTTATGGCAGTAAAAGTAGCAATAAACGGTTTGGGCAGAATCGGACGTATCGCATTCCGTCTTATGAATCAGCTTGAGGACTATGAAATAGTCGCGTTCAACGATCTTTGCGACCCCGCTATGATCGCGCACCTTCTTAAGTACGACTCCACCCACAAGCTTCCTGCAGAGTTCAGAAACATCGAGGCTGCTGAGGACGGCATCATCGTAAACGGAAAGAAGATCCCGCTTTACAAGGAAGCCGACGCCCGCAACCTTCCCTGGAAGGAACTCGGAGTTGACGTTGTTCTGGAGTGCACCGGTTTTTACACCAGTCTTGCAAAGTCTCAGGCTCATATTGATGCCGGCGCAAAGAAGGTCGTTATTTCCGCTCCTGCGGGCAAAGACCTCAAGACCATCGTATACGGCGTAAATGAAGGCATCCTTACCCGCGACGATCAGATTATTTCCGCCGCTTCCTGCACCACGAACTGCCTTGCTCCTATGGCTAACGCCCTCAATAAGCTGGCTCCCATCCGCAAGGGCTACATGACCACCATCCACGCTTACACCGGCGATCAGATGGTTCTGGACGGTCCTCACCGCAAGGGAGACCTCCGCAGAGCCAGAGCCGCTGCTGTCAATATCGTTCCCAACAGCACCGGCGCAGCAAAGGCCATCGGTCTTGTTATTCCTGAACTCGACGGAAAGCTTGACGGCAGCGCAAAGCGCGTTCCCGTTCAGGACGGCTCCATCACCCAGATCGTCGCCGTGGTCGAAAAAGAAGTGACTGCAGACGAAGTCAACGCCGCCATGAAGGCAGCCGCGAACCAGTCCTACGGCTACACTGAGGACCCCATCGTTTCTTCAGACGTTATCGGAATGGAATACGGCTCACTCTTCGACGCCACCCTCACTAAGTGCATGGATATGGGAGGCGGAGAGACTCTCGTCAAGTGCTGCTCATGGTATGACAACGAATATTCCTACACCTGCCAGATGGTAAGAACAATCAAATACCTCGGCAGCCTCATCTAAAACACCAAAGAGCAATGCCAAGTGCATTGCTCTTAATCTATAAAGCTAAAGGAGAATCATTATGGCAAAACTTACAGTTGACGATATTAACGTAGCAGGCAAGAGAGTTCTTTGCCGCTGCGATTTCAACGTCCCTATGAAAGAGGGAAAAATAACCGACAAAAACAGGCTCGTGGCAGCGCTGCCTACGATTAAAAAGCTGGCAGGCGATGGCGGCAGAATCATTCTCTGTTCGCACCTCGGAAAGCCCAAGGGACAGCCCAAGCCCGAGCTGAGCCTTGCTCCTGTTGCCGAGGCTCTGACTGAGCTTCTCGGCCGCGAGGTAAAATTCGTCCCTTCCGATACAGTGGTTGACGATTCAGTCAAAAAGGCCGCTTCAGAGATGAGGGACGGAGACATCATTCTGCTTCAGAACACAAGATACGTTATTGGCGAAGAAAAGAACGATCCCGGTTTTTCAAAAGAACTCGCAAGCATCGCCGAAGTTTTCGTAAACGACGCTTTCGGAACCGCTCACAGGGCGCATGCTTCCAACGTTGGCGTTACGGCATACCTTTCTCCCTGCGCAGTAGGCTATCTGATGGGCAAAGAAATCAAATTCCTGGGTGACGCCGTTGAAAAGCCTGTTCGTCCTTTCGTAGCCATCCTGGGCGGAGCCAAGGTCGCCGACAAGCTCAACGTTATCGACAACCTGCTTGAAAAATGCGACACGCTCATCATCGGCGGCGGAATGGCCTACACCTTCCTTAAGGCAAAGGGCTATGAAATCGGCAAATCCCTTCTGGACGAAGAAAAGATTGAATACTGCGGCCGCATGCTCGAAAAAGCAGAAAAACTCGGCAAAGAGCTGCTTCTGCCCGTGGACGTAAAGATTACTTCCGGCTTCCCGGATCCCATTGACGCTCCTATAGAGACGACTACTGTAAAGGCTGACGCCATTCCCGCGGACAAAGAAGGCCTCGATATCGGCGAAGAGAGCGCGGAGCTTTTTGCAAAGAAGGTTCTGTCCGCAAAGACCGTTGTCTGGAACGGACCCATGGGAGTTTTTGAAAATCCCGACCTCTGCGGAGGAACTCTGGCCGTAGCAAAGGCACTGGCTCAGGCTGACGCGACTACCATCATCGGCGGAGGAGACTCCGCAGCCGCTATAAATCAGCTCGGTTTTGCTGACAAGGTCACTCACGTATCCACTGGCGGCGGAGCGTCGCTTGAATATCTCGAAGGAAAGGGACTTCCCGGCGTAGAAGCCGCCGATGAAGCTTAAGGTGATAATTATGAGAAAAAGACTTGCTGCCGGAAACTGGAAAATGAATATGACTCCTTCGCAGGCAAAGAGCTTTATTTCTGAGATAAAGCCGCTGCTGGCCGATGCTGATTCCGAGGTGTTGTTTTTTGTGCCGGCTATTGACATTCAGGCTGCGCTTGCCGCTGCGGAGGGAAGCAACATTCAGATAGGCGCGGAAAACTTCTTTTACGAGGACAAGGGCGCCTATACAGGAGAGATTTCGCTTGATATGATTCGCGATACCGGCGCAGAGTATGTTCTGATGGGACATTCCGAGCGCAGAACCATTTTCGGCGAAAGCGACGAATGGATCAATAAAAAGCTTTTAAAGGCTATCGAATACGGAATGAAGCCTATGGTGTGCTGCGGCGAAAGCCTGGAGATCAGAGAAGCCGGAAATACCCTTGGCTGGATTGAGGCACAGATTAGAAGCGCCTTTACCGGAGTTTCTGCCGCTGACGCCGCGAACGTCGTTATTGCCTATGAGCCCATCTGGGCTATCGGCACAGGAAAAGTGGCTACCACTGATCAGGCGCAGGAAGTCTGCGGCATGATCAGGAAGCTCATTGCGGACATCTATGATGCTGACACAGCTGAAAAGATCAGAATACTCTACGGCGGCAGCGTCAGCCCTGAAAACGCCGCGGAGCTTTTTGCACAGCCCGACATCGACGGCGGCCTGGTAGGCGGAGCTTCGCTCAAGACTTCATTCGAAAAAATAGCAAAGGCGTGATTATATGAAAAACGAAAACAGACCCCGCCCCGTGGTTCTGGTTATAATGGACGGGCTGGGACTCAGCGACAATGAGACGGCAAACGCGGTAAAAATAGCCAAAACCCCCAATCTGGATTATCTGACCGGCAAATATCCCTTCGTACCGGGACGCGCCAGCGGCCTTGATGTCGGCCTGCCTGACGGACAGATGGGCAATTCGGAGGTCGGTCACCTGAATATAGGCGCCGGCAGGGTGGTTTATCAGGACCTCACAAAGATTACCAAAGCCATAGATGACGGAGATTTCTTTGAGAATCCCACTCTCTGCGAGGCGTGTGACAGAGCAAAGGGTCATGCCCTGCATCTCTGGGGACTTGTCTCCGACGGAGGCGTTCACAGCCACAATACACATCTATACGGGCTTTTGGAGCTTGCCCGCAGAAAAGGCGTAGAAAAGGTCTTTGTCCATGCATTTATGGACGGGCGTGATACAAAGCCGGATTCCGGTCTAGGTTATCTGCGTGAGCTTGAGGCCGAGATGTCACGTATCGGCTGTGGAACCCTGGCCTCAGTCATCGGCAGGTATTATGCCATGGACCGCGACAAACGCTGGGAAAGAGTGGGAGAGGCTTACAGAGCCCTCACGCTCGGCACGGGCGTTACGACCGGGGACGTTCTTGGCGCTGTTGCCGCATCTTATGATGAAGGCGTTACGGACGAGTTTATTAAGCCTATTGTGCTTACCGGTGGCGGCGAGCCTGTCGGCAGAGTGCACGACGGGGATTCAGTCATTTTCTTTAACTTCCGTCCGGACAGAGCCAGAGAGATTACCAGAGCCTTTGTGGATCCGGAGTTTGACGGCTTTGAAAGAAAGCAACTAAGCGGTCTTTCTTACGTCTGCTTCACCGAATATGACGCGACCATGCCGGCCGTTACCGTTGCATTCCCTAAGGAACACCCTCACAATACACTCGGACAATATGTTTCTTCACTTGGGCTCAGACAGCTTCGTCTCGCCGAAACGGAGAAATACGCACACGTTACGTTCTTTTTCAACGGCGGCATAGAAGAGCCTTACCCCGGTGAAGACAGGATTCTGGTTGCCTCTCCGAAGGTCGCCACTTATGACCTGCAGCCTGAGATGAGCGGTCCCGAAGTGGGAGCGGATCTTGTAAAGGCGATAAAGGACGGTGCATACGACCTGATTATCACCAATTTCGCAAATCCCGATATGGTCGGCCACACCGGCGTCCTGGAAGCGGCAGTAAAAGCTGTGGAAACAGTTGATGCCCAAGTGGGAGCCGCGGCTCAGGCGGTTTTGGAACAAGGCGGCGTGATGCTGATCTGCGCAGATCACGGAAACTGCGAAACCATGCAGCAGCCCGACGGCTCGCCTATGACAGCGCACACGTCCAATCCCGTTCCGTTTATACTTGTAAACGAAAGAGGGCTGTCCCTCGATGAAGGCGGCAGATTGTGCGACCTTGCGCCCACCTTGCTCGACGTTATGGGGATTGAAAAACCCGCCGAAATGACCGGCAGATCGCTGCTTGTCAGAGGAGATGAGTAAGGTTAAAGTATTTTTCGATTATAATACCCTAAACAGAAAAAGAAGGAGGATCAATCCATGTCAGACGGAAGCATCGTTTTAACCGTTATTCTGTGCCTGCTCGGCGTTGTCATTCTGGGAATAATCTTTTCCAACATCAGAATAGTTCCCCAGTCCATGAAGTTCGTTATCGAGCTTCTCGGAAAATATAAAGAAACGTGGGACGCGGGTCTGCACGTCAAGGTTCCGTTTATTTCCAAGGTTGTCAAAAAAGTCACCTTAAAGGAGCAGATTCTTGATTCGCCGCCTCAGAACGTTATCACTAAAGATAACGTCACCATGAAGATAGACGCTGTCGTATATTTTTATGTACAGGATGCAAAGCTCTATACCTACGGCGCGGTTAATCCCATCTCCGCAATGGAAAATCTGACTGCCACGACCCTTCGTAATATCGTTGGTGCCCTGGATCTGGATGAGACTCTCACCAGCCGCGATCTTATCAATACGAAGATGCGCGAAATCATTGACAAAGAGACAGACCCCTGGGGCATAAAGGTAGTCAGAGTCGAGATCAAAAATATCATTCCTCCTGCGGAAATCAGAGATGCGATGGAACGTCAGATGAAGGCTGAACGCGACCGCCGCGAAACCCTGCTCCAGGCGGAAGGCCACAAGCAGGCGGCCATTACCAGAGCCGAAGGCGACAAGATGGCTGCCATCCTCGCTGCCGAGGGCGAAAGAGACGCACGCATTGCCAGAGCAGAAGGTGAAGCAAAAGCTATCTTTCTCAGAAAGAAAGCCGAGGCCGACGGCATTATCGCCCTGCGCGAAGCCGGAGCCGACGCCGCTGTACTTGAGCTCAAAAAGTTTGAGGCGCTTGTAAAAATGGCCGACGGTACTGCCAGCAAGCTCATTATTCCCACGGATGCCGTAAACGCCGTGACGGGCAATGTGCTTTTCTCGGAAACGACGGGCCTTGGCGATTCCACAAAATCAGCTAATAAGCCTGCGCCCAAAAAGCCCGAGGATCCCTGCTGCGAAGACAAGCCTTCTCAAAAGGATTTCACCGAATAATGTAATTTGTATTTTAATATGATACAATGCTCCTTACGGTTTTCCGCGGGGAGCATTGTTAAAGACTCAGTCACTGCAGAACGATAATTGAGAAAGGACCGGTTTCAAACGCACATCTTATTATGATTATTACTGTTGTCTCAGACGTTCTCGGAAAAGAAAACAACGGAACCACCATAGCCGCCATGAACCTTATCCGCACACTAAAGAGCAAA
>JAFTAU010000078.1 GCA_017455435.1 Lachnospiraceae bacterium
ACCTGCTTTATACACACGATAATGTTCATATTATTCCCCTTATCTGTTTTTTGCTTTGCCGGAGAATTATCGCTCAACGGCTGCACAGACCATACCGCAGAGCACGTCCGCGCCCGAATTGCTGCCCATCGTGAGCAGATTCGTGGCCGCCCTCCTGAGCGAATCTTCGCTGTCGGCAAAACAAACATCGTCAAACATCGTAAATCTTTCGCCCTTGATTACCGAATCAAGGTACACGCACGAAACCGTATTCGTAAGCTTTTTCATGCGGCGCGCAATCGTCTCAATGACAGGGAGCTGCTCATCTGTCAATCCGATGCGGTGCTTCATATAATAGAGCATTCCGCAGATGAAATCGTCGCCCGATGGAGTCAGACCGGGACCCAGCCCTATAAGATCCGGAAGCGCCTCATAGGTGCCGCGGTTCCCGATTACGGTCATGGCCATTTTTGAATATGCCGTCCACGGCTCCTCCGGGTCTGCAAGGTGCTTCAGAACGCCTTTGTCCGTATACTGCAGCCTGTCGATAATAGTGCCGCAGAAAGTCTCCGCATCCACGGGAGAGGAAGGAGTTTCCGGTCTTTCGTCCCGGAAGGCAAAATCTATCGTCAGGCTCCCCTGCCTGCCGGTGATGACAAGATTCTCATCCGAAATATGAGCCTCGCAGTGTTCATCAACTCCGGCATCCCTGAGGACCCGTCCGGCATTTTCAATCGCTATTCCGAAAGGAATACTGCCGTAAGCCGTATCGTGCAGCATAAAAAGGCCGCCGTCCGGTTTTTGCAGATACATCCCCTGCGAAAAAGCGCCGGCTATCCACAGCGAAGAATGCTGCGGGTGGTTTTCAGATAATTCATAGCTGAGAAGACCCGTGGTTTTTTTCATCATTTTTCACCCTTGAAGGCAGCCGTAGGTTTCCCTGGCGATGCCCAGTTCTTCATTCGCGGCGATGACCTGAACCTTGACAGGCGAGGACGAAGTCGAAATAAAACCGTTTCCTCTGACCTTGTCATTCTGTTCAGAATCAAGCTCCACCCCGAGGTGCTTTATACTGTCGCAAACCATGCGGCGGATAAGCGAAGAATTTTCTCCTATGCCGCCCGTAAAAACAAGCTTGTCCATGCCGCCCATCTCGGCGAAAAACGAACCGATGTAGCGGACAATATCATTTACAAATACATCTATGGCAAGCTGTGCCCTTTCGTTTCCGGCGCCTGCCGCCTCTTCTATCTCGCGCAGATCGTTGCTGACGCCCGAAATGCCAAGTAAGCCCCCTTTTTTGTCAAGTCCTTCTCTGATCTCCTCAAATGACATTCCCTGATCCTCGAGGAAAGGAACCACGTAGGGGTCCGCGTCGCCGCAGCGGTTTGCGTGCGGCAGTCCCGTCTGAAGAGAAAAGCCGAAGCTACTGTCAAAGCTCTTTCCATCCAGGATGGCGCAGATTGAGCTGCTGCCGCCCAGATGGCATCCGATAATACGGCGAAAGTCGCCATCGCGACGGGCTTCCTGCGAAACATAGGTGAAGGATGCGCCGTGGTAGCCGTTTTTGGCGAGCCCGTATTTTTCGTACCACTCGTAGGGGAGCGGATAAAGTCTGTTCCTGAGCGGGATGGTTCTGTGGAACGAAGTCTCGAACACGCCCACCATGGGAGTGTCCGGCAGAATCCCGCGGAACTGCTCAATAGCGGAAATGTACGCTGCATTATGAACCGGAGCGATAAACAGATACTCCTTCATCCCCGCCATTACCTCGTCAGTCAGCAGAACGGTGCCGTTAAAGCCTTTTGAAATAACGGTTTTGAAGCCGATGGCCTGCACCTCTGCTACCGAGGCTATCACTCCGAGCTCTTTGTCGCAAAGGTCGGAAAGAAATTTATTTATTCCCACGGCGTACGTGTCCAGCGGGGTGGAATCCTCGCCGTGAGTACGGCCGTTGATGTCGTTTTTATAATGATATATGCCGTCCTGCGAGCCGATCTTTTCAATCTTTGCCTCGCAGAGCACTTCCTCCTCCGGCATACGGTATAATTTGAATTTCAGTGAGGTCGAGCCCACATTACTGATCAGGATATACATTTCGTTCTCCCGTAATATTGTTTTTCACCCCTTGGTCTGCGCGGTTCATACTTTGCGAAGTATTGAGCGCTTTCGTCAAATCAGCAGCGAAGATTCCGTAAAGAAATCCGCAGAAAAATCATTTGTCTGAGCGAAGCGAGTCATGATTTTTCAAGGATTTTAGGAATCAAGCGCTCTGATTTAGAAAGCCAGCGAAACGGACTTTGCAAAGGATGACCGCGTGGGAAAGGCAGAGCGAATCTGCCTTTCCTTATGCGGGTCTCAGATATGAAACGGACTTCGCAAAGGATGACTGCTTCATACCTTATGCGTGCCGCAATTTACCTCTGCACGCGTCCGGAACCGGAACCGCCGGCAAGGCCCTCGACCTCCGCCACGGTAACCTGGTTAAAGTCCTTTTCAATGCACTGCTTCAGGCAGGAAGCAGCAACCGCGAATTCGATGGCTCTCTGATCTTCATAACCGCTCACCAGCGCGTAAATAAGACCGCCGCCGAAACTGTCGCCGCCGCCTACGCGGTCAACAAGCTGAATACGGTAATTCTTTGAGAAAACAGCCTTGTCAGAGGCATGGTCGTAAAGCATTCCCGCCCAGTCGTTGACGGAAGCAGAAATGGAACCACGCAGGGTAAACGCGACTTTTTTGAATCCGAAAGTATCGGCAAGCTGTCTCGCTACGCTGACATATCCCTCTTTATTAAGTTTGCCGGCTTCAACGTCAGTATCCGCAGCCTCGATTCCGAAAACGTCCTTCGCGTCCTCTTCGTTCGCGATGCAGACGTCGACATAAGGAACCAGTCTGCTCATGCACTCCTGCGCCTCCGCGGTAGTCCAGAGCTTTTTGCGGTAATTGAGATCGCACGAAACTGTAATGCCTTTTTCGTGAGCCTTTTTGCAGGCCTCGAGGCAGATTTCCGGAAGATCGCCGCCCAGAGCGGGAGTGATACCGGTCCAATGGAACCAGCTTGCGCCATAAAAAATCTTGTCCCAGTCATACTCTTCTTTTTTGCTGAGAGCCACAGATGAGCCGGCGCGGTCATAAATGACCTTGGAGCCACGCTGTGAGGCGCCTTTTTCGCAGAAATAAACGCCGAGACGGGGGCCGCCGCGAAGGATATAGCTCGTATCAACGCCGTATCTGCGCAGCGAATTGACGCAGGCCTGTCCGATTTCATGAGACGGAACCTTGCAGACAAAAGCCGCATTGAGGCCATAGTTCGCCAGAGAGACGGCTACATTGGCTTCCGCGCCGGAAAAAGTGACTTCAAAATCGTCAGCCTGAACAAAGCGGCGGTAGCCGACAGGGTCCAGACGCATCATAATTTCTCCGAAGGTAACTACTTTTTTCATATGCAAACTCCTTTTATTTTATTGCGGCGATCATTTCACGAGCCGCTTCTGTCAGTTTTTCAAACTCTCCCGCGTCAATCCAGGCCTTTTTGGCGAGGTTTCCGCCGATGCCGGCGCCTACGCAGCCCGCGGCCAGAAACTCGGAGAGATTCTTTTCATTGACGCCGCCGACAGCCATAAAGCGGATGTGATTGAGCGGTGCGGTAACAGCCTTTACATAGGCGGGGCCGAGATTTCCGATGGGGAAAATCTTTACGAAATCCGCTCCGGCGTTGTGTGCTGCCAACATCTCGGTGGGCGTCAGGGCTCCGGGCATGGAAATCATGCCGAGCTCCTTGGTCCTCTTGATAACCGCGATATTGGTGTCGGGAGAAATGACGTATTCGCCGCCGGCAGCAGCGGTCATTTCAGCCAGTTTTACGCTGGTGACTGTTCCGGCGCCGATGTGTACGCGGCCCTTGAAAGCCTCGTGAAGCTTGCCGATTGTGGCAGCGGTTTCTTCCCAGCTTTCAGGCTTTGACTGATTGTAGGTAATCTCCACAAAGCGGATGCCGCCCTTATAGAGAGCCTCCACAATGTCCATGCACTTTGAAGCCTCGGCTCCGCGCACGATGGCGATAATCTTCGCATCCAGAATTTCATCTATTATTGTTTTACTCATGTCCGCCTCCTATAATCCGTATTTTTCGCAATATGCCGCAAACGCCTTTTCAAAGCACTCCATGGGCACGCGTGCCATGCCGGCTCCGATCAGGCCGCCTTCCTTATTGAACATACCGCCGTGAATGCAGGGGCAGATGCCGGTCTTGATGACTTTCATCATGTCGATGCCCACGGGCAGGAAGTCGAAGTCCATATTGGGTATGGGGTAATTGTGATTTTTGCCTACGCAGATCTTTTCCATCTCTCTGGTCTGGGCGATGGATTCTCTGAGCGTCATTCCGCGAAGGTTGCAGCAGATGGGTGATGCGGCCGCGGCAAGTCCGCCCATGCCGGCGCACTCAACCACGCAGCTGTCGCCGATCCACGGGAGCTGGTCGTCGATGGTGAATTTTGACGATGTGTACTGGCCCTTCATATAAGGGGCTTCCGCCTCAAACCACTGATCGCCCATGGCGGCTATCTTTATGCCGAAGCGCACGCCGTTTCCGCAGACAGCGGTAACGATGGTGGAATAATCCCTGCCCACATTGCCCAGGTTTGCAGCGCGGCTGGCGCCTTGTCCGAAGCAATGGAAAAATCTGGGTGTTTCCACGATATAATTCATGGATGCCAGAACCTGGTCTCTGGGCATATCGTCAATCTTTGCCATATCCAGCAGAACCTGATGCTCAAAGAGCAGGTCGGCCGCTGTCTGACGGGTGTGGTTTTCGTCGCCCATCTGCATACTCTCAGCGAGTATGGGCTTAATCGGCACGCCGCCCTTGTTCTTTGCTACCTTGTCCATGGGAGGCAGCAGGTAGTCTCTCATATGATAAAGATTCTCTGCAATCTCCGGTGAGTAAAGACCCCAGCCGCAGAAGCCGCCCTGGAATTTGATTCCCTCTGCGGGGAAGGTAGCGGCCACTTTGCCGTTGTTGCGATCTTTGATGATAATCATTGCAACGTTCTTTGTTATGATACCGGTGCCGGCGCCGACGGTGTTGGTGTCCAGCGCGGAAATCATCTTGATCTTGCCGGATTTGATCAAAGCCAGAGCCTCTTCCTCTGTCTTTGCCCAGCCCTCGAACAGGCAGGCGGAAACCATGCCTCTCTGATGGAGCATGACCATTTCGTCAAAGGAAATGGGCGGTCCGGAATGGGTGACGGTGTAATCGTCCAGACCTTCGATATAGTCTCCGGCCAGACCTATGCCTACCCATGCGGGATCGGCGTTGATAATCATATCGATGGCGTCCTGATTGGCGCTTTCGACCTTTTTGCCGAAATCACTGTCCATGATCTTTTCGACTTTTGAGCCGAGTTCGACATTGACCTTTACGGGAGGCTTCCAGTCAATCTGGGCAGCATCGACCTCCTGCGTCAGCAGGGCGTCGTAAAATGATGAAATACCTAAATTGATAACTCTCGGTTTTTTATCCATTTTTTTGCCTTCTTTCCAGCTCGGTCATCATGGCTGAGGCTATCTTTGCGCTTTCGTAGCTGCTTCCGGTAACTATCACGCCTGCTTCCTCAAGGAGCTTGACCTTTTCTTTGATGTTCTGAGGGTCGTTGTAGGAACCGCAAATATTCGCTATGAATATTACGGGAACGCCCTCGTCACGGAGCTTTTTGCATTCTTTCGCATGAGACGTAATCGGGTCTCTGGCGACGCCGGGGCCCGTGATGAAATCCATAAGTATTACGGCCACCTCGGGATCCGTCAGCTCCTGACGAAGTCTCTTAAGACGCAATTCCGGAGAAAATACCGGGTGAGGGGCCTCTGAGGTAAAATCTTCGGCGCCCATATCCAGAATAGTATGTCCCACGCTGACGTGACTGTCAAGAAGCTTTGTGCTGTACTTGGTATTAAGGTTTGAATGAAGCTCAATGCCTGCATTGTGCCTTCCGAAATAGAGAAGACCCTCTTCAGTAAAAGTACCGCCGCAGTAAAGTCCGCGGAAGTATTTTCTCTCTGCGGGAAGCTCCGCAACCTTGTCATGAGCAAGCTTTGCAATTTCTTCATCGGAGAACTGAGGCTTTTCGGGTTTTCCGGAAAGCAGCTCCACTGCCTTTAAAGCGGCCTCTTCCAATGAGAAGGCGGGGGTTACGCGGTGTTTCGCAAAGAGCGTTTCGTCACTTCCGAGGAAGATGGCGATAACGGGCTTTTTGCACTCGTCCGCGCGAGTCAGGACCTTGTCCATAACGCCCAGATCGGCAAGCTTTGAAACCAGAACGATGACCTTTGAATCAGGGTCCTTTTCAAGGCGCTCGATACCCTCAAGCATCGTAATTCCGCCGATTTCGGGATAAAGGTCTCTGCCTCCGGTACCGATTATCTGGCTGACGCCGTATCCTCTGTGCTCGATAATGCATGCCACTTCCTGAGCTCCCGAGCCGGAAGCGCCGACGATGCCGACAGGGCCGAAACTCGTCATGGAGCCGGCTGCCAGAGCCACGCCGCCGATAAGTCCCACGCCGGCATCGGGTCCCATTACGAGGCGACCCTTGCTCCTGCCGTATTCCTTGAGTGTGCGCTCCTCTTCCAGAGATACATTGTCACTGAAAATAAACAGATCCAGTCCGAGGTCGATGGCTTTTCTGGCCTCGGCATAGGCGTATTCGCCGGGCAGGGAAATCTGGCAAAGATCATATGAGCCTGCTCTGAGCTCGGGATCGTTCAAATCCGTGAATTCCTTCGCTCCGCCGGAATTTTTGTGATCGATGAGATCCATGGCGGCCTGCTCCGCCGCCGCGATAGCAGCCTCGTCGGCTGCAGTTACAGCAATCACAAGATCGTCAACGGTGATGTCGGCGGGGAGGGTGTAGCCTTCCTCGCGAAGGGTTCTCTGGTTGATTACGGTAGCCATTGCCACCTCTATTCCCTCGATCCCTTCCATCTCGCCAACCTTGCCCGCTACGGACATGAGGCTGACGGAATCAACGTAACGTTTTTTCTTGACTATTACTTTTTTCATTATAAGTACGACCTTTCCGCAATTATTCCCAGATACCGCCCTTGCTCATGGGACCTACGTTCTTGACAAAGAGACGCAGGAATCTGGGATAAGAATCGGCGTCAAACTCCCAGTGGAAGTTTTTCTTTCTTTCTTCAAGTTCCTCATCGGAAACTTCCATGTTGATGGAACGGCCCACAACGTCAATATCGATCATGTCGCCGTCCTTGACAAGACCCAGAGGTCCGAACGCAGCTTCGGGTGAAACATATCCGACCGAAAGACCGGATGTGCCGCCGGAGAAGCGTCCATCGGTGATGACTGCGCAGGATTCAAACAGACCCTTGTAGCCTTTGAGCTCTTCCTGGAAGGTGAAAGCGGTGGTGCCGAAACGGGCTTTGAGTCCGAGGAACCTGACCACGCAGGCGTCGCCTTCTACGATGCGTCCGTTTCTGAGGGCATCCAGAGCGTCGTCCAGAGTGTCAAAGCACTTCGCCGGGCCGCGGAATTTCATAAGCTTCTGAGGAACGGCCGCAATCTTTATGATACTGCCTTCGGGGCAGAGGTTTCCGTACAGAACGCCGATGCCCGGCTGGGTGGAAACCGGGTTGTCAAGTCCGCGGATGACATCATCATTCCAGCAGACAGCGCGATCGAGGTTCTCACCCAGAGTTTTTCCGTTTACGGTCAGACAGCTTGTATCCATGGTGCTGCGCATCTTGTTCATAAGCGCCTGCAATCCGCCGGCCATGTCCAGATCCTTTAAGGTGTATTCGCCGCCGGGTGCCAGGTGCGAAAGAAGCGGTATTTCATTGGAGGCTTTGTCAAATTCCTTCCACCACAGAATGTCGTCGTATCCGGCTTCGTGTGCGATGGCAGGCAGATGAAGGATAAGGTTTGAGGAAGCGGCAACGGCCATGTCAACCTTGATGGCGTTTTTGATGGCTTCGCGGGTCATGATCTGACGGGCAGTGATGCCGTTAAATACCAGATCCATGATGTGTTTGCCGGCGCGGTATGCGAGATTGTAGATCTCGGAGCCGTCGGCCTGCATGGTGGAGTTGTTGGGAAGGGTCATGCCCATGGCCTCGGCCATCATGCACATGGAGTTTGCCGTGACCATAGAGGTGCAGGCGCCGCAGGTTCCCCACGAATGCTCGATGAGGTCATTATATAAATCGGGGTCGATAGTGCCTTCCGCCATCTGGCCGACCTTGTCCTGTGCGCGGATGTGCAGACGCTCTTCGCCGCGGCAGACGCCGAGGGGCATATATCCGCCGGTAACCAGAATGGTGGGAATGTCAAGACGGGCAGCGCCCATCAGATGTCCGGGAACGATGGAATCGCAGGTGCAGAGCATTACCATGCCGTCAAAGAAGTTTCCTTCGACTGTCAGCTCTACCTGGTCGGCGATGCTGTTGCGGCTGGGAACCTCGATGTATCTGGGATCTTTGAGAACCATTCCGTCGCAGATACCTGTGGTTTCGACCTCGAGCGGAAGTCCGCCGGCTTCACGGACGCCCTGTTTTACACGCTCGGCAAGCTTGTCCAGATGGACATGTCCGGGGTTGTACTCGTTCCATGAATTGACAATGCCGATAAGGGGACGCTTCTGCTCCTCATTGGTGTAACCCATGCCGCACATAAGGCCTCTGCGGCACTCGGAAGCCTCTGAAAACTCCCAGCATGATCTCATGTCTTCGTACTTTTTCTTCATCTTTTTGTTCCTCCCTGATTTAACTGTTTATTATTTTATCTGTTTTAATATTGTGATTATCCGACCTGACCAGCGTGTGATAATTTTCCGCCGGCGCGTCCGGGTAGTCTGTTCTCTGATGTGAACCGCAGCTGTCGCATCTGGCATTTGCCGCGGCAAAAAGCGCCATCGCAGTAACTACATCGTTCTGCGTGCGTATAAGGCGGCACTTAAGATCCGGGTCTTCGCACTCTCCGCAGGCGAGCAGCTCTTCATAAAGCTCCTTCATCCTCGCGGCGCACCTTTCCAAGGTTTCTCCGTCACGGAAGACTCCCGCGCCCTCGCCTATCAGTTCCTTTTCCTCCGCCCTGATTTCTTCCAGCCTTTCGGGATTGATGGAGCTGCCGGAGCCGGAAGCAGGAACGAAGGCCTCTTTTTTGAGAGTCAGTCCGTCGATATCTTCCTTAATAGAGGCAGCCGCAATCTGTCCGAAGACCAGCGTTTCGCTGCCGGCGCTGCCGCCTATGCGGTTTGAGCCGTGAACGTGTCCCGCAGCCTCGCCCGCCACGTAAAGACCCTTTAGGCCGCTGCGGCAGGTCGCGTCTATCTGTGCACCGCCTATGGTGGTGTGGGCGGCATTCGCCAGCTCCACGGGCTCTTTCGTGAAGTCTATGCCCACGGAGGCGTAACGTCTGATGAACGGCTCGTATGCATCGTGAAGCCTCTGCGTATCCACGCCGCTCGCGTCAAACCATACTCCGCCGTGCTCCGTGCCTCTGCCCTCGCGAATCTCCGTCTCTATGGCGTGGCTGAGCGCGTCCTTATTTACGCATTCGCCTCTGGGATCGTATTTGAACATAAATCTCTCTCCCAGAGAATTTTTCATAACGGCGCCTTCGTAGAACAGAGTGGTGATGACTCCCTTGCCTCTGATCTGGGGCGGCCAGACCGCCGATGACGGCTCAAACTGGACAAATTCCATGTCAATGAGTCCGCAGCCCGCCAGAAGCGCCATGGCAGCTCCGTCTCCGGAGATGTCCTTTGAATTGCTGGTGAAAGGGAATATCCCCGCAAAACCGCCGGTGCAAAGCAGCGTTGCTTTGGCAAAAACATTGAAAAAGGCTTTTTCTTTTTCGTCATAGACGAATGCTCCGCTGACCGTTTTCCCGTCGGAAATAAGACGCAGGGCGCGGGCTGATGAAAGCACGCGGAAATTGTCGAGCTGTTTAAGCTTGCTGTCCAGAATATTCAGCACCATAGAGCCGCTGGAATTGCCGTGTCCCACCACTCTCCCGTAGGAAGAGCCGAGGGATTTGCGGGTAAAGAGGCTGCCGTCGGCATTTCTGTCGAAAACGAAGCCCAGATTTTCCAGATACTCAGGAAGTCCGAGCGCGCCCTCGCAGAGAGCCTTTGTCAGCTCTTTTCCGCCCTGGCCGCGGCCTGAGGCGTTTGTGTCCTCGATGTACTTTTCGACGGTGTCGCCTGCTTCGGCGCAGGGGACGTTAAAACCCGAGATGCCCGGGGACGCTCCCGCTCCCGTTCTGAGCATTATGACCTCATGCCCGCGGCGGGCAAGCTCCCATGCGGCCACGTGGCCAGTGGCGCCTCCGCCTATTATCAGCACATCGGTATTGAGATTAGGGATTTCTTTCATTTTAAATGCGACCCCTCAAAGTTTTCTTTCATATTGACTATCATACCGGTGACGGACTGTCCGCCGTCGATATGGAAGGTCTGTCCCACTATAAAGCGCGTATTGGCTTCGTCCGAGAGGTACAGCACCATATGGACGATGTCGTCGGTGTTTCCGAGTATTCCCGCCGGGATATGATCGGTGAATTCCTTGACCTGCTCGGGGGTGTAGCGTTTTGTGGCGTCGGTGGCGATAAACCCGGGGGCTATGCCGTTTACGCGGATGCCGTAGGGCGCCACTTCAACGCCGAGAGCTTTTGTCATCATATCGAGACCGCCTTTTCCGGCGCAGTAGGGCAGGAATTTTCTCTTGACCCAGCTGACGGTGCCGTGAACGGAGCTGATATTGATGATATTGCCTTTGATATCGTTTTCTTTCATGTTGCGGATAGCGTACTGACTGCAGTATGCCGCGGCGGAAAGATTGAGGCCAATCTGGCTGTCCCAGTAATCGAGAGGAAGCTCGTCAAATTCTCCGGCAGGGATCTTGAGCGCTCCGCCGGCGTTGTTGACCAGAATGTCTACCGTGCCGAAATCGGCAAGGAATTTTTCCATGAGAGCACAGCACTCTTCGCGATCGGAAAGCTGTACCTGATAAAGCTCCGCTTTTACGCCGAGGCTCTCACAGATCTTTTTTATCTCTTCTCCGCCTTCCCTGTGCCTGTTGTAGGTAAGACCCACATTGATTCCGTTCTTCGCAAAGGCCACGGCGATGGCCGCTCCGATGCCGCTCGAGGAGCCGGTAATCAATGCATTCTTTTTTCCGTTAGCATCCATTTAAGATACTCCTTCCTTTTATATGAAAATATTAATTCCCTTTTTTATGCTTTGCGATATGGCCGGTCACGGTATAGACCGCCATAAATAACTTAGGCGGCATACCGCAGCCGATATCGTTTATCATATCGACGGCTATCTCTCCGGCATTTGTTATGCCGGCGTCAAGCTTTTTGTCCACATATTCCTGATATGTGTCCGTGATGTCAAGGCAGAGCCTGAGGGCCTTTTCGACGTTTTCGGTGCCCCTTATGACGCTGCCGATCTTGTCATAATCGTGGCCGCAGATGATATTCTCCGCGCCGAGCGCGAGCAGCTTTTCCATGCTGCCTCTGTAGATGTCCAGATCCTGATAAAAGCCTATGCCCTGCGTGGGAGTGCCGCCGCCCTGAACGCTGTCGCCCGTGATGAGCGTGCGGGTTTCTTCTTCAAACCAGCAGACGCAGCCCATATCGTGGCCGGGCGTTTGAATGACGCGCAGCCCGGGAATCAGCTCTTCGCCGTCTGCCAGCACGCGGTCCACCTTTACGCCCTTGAGATAAGACTGGGGCGCGGGGCTGTACTCCGGAAATCTGGTGCGGATTCTGATGGCAAGAGCCGCCGGGTTTTCCACATTTGCGGCGTCGGTTTCGGACGCGGCAATCCTGAGATTCGGGCAGAGTTCCTTTATTCTGCTGTATCCGCCGATGTGATCGCCGTGACTGTGAGTGTTGGTCAGCCATGCGATATCGGTAAGCTCCAGACCGAGCCCTCTGAGCGCCGGAACGATGTATTCGTCTATATCATCGCCGCGTGAGCCGGTGTCTATGAGCACCTTTTCACTGCCCTTTATAAGGGTGACTCCTGTCCAGGAATCGCCGAAGGGAACTTTTAACAGGTAAATATTTCCGATTATGTTTTCAAATTCTTTCATTGTCTTTTTTTATCTTCCGACCAGGTAGATTTCCGGTATTTCGACGGAGTAGCCGGAATCGATTGTAATGGTTACTGTCTTTACTTTGCATTCCGCAAAGGAATAATTAAGCGGCATATCGTATGCGACTTTGCCGGGCGCGTCATACTGAGAAGTATCCCACGTCAGCTCGCCGGATTCCGTTATGCCGTCCTCAGTTTCGAGGACTATATTTGTAACGCCTGTAAAGCGCTTGTTTTCATTAAAACTGTTAAAAACGAGCACGTTGCGCAGTTTGACAAAGTCGTCAAAGCTGAAGGTGATGGTCGTAGTGCCGGTGCCGGTTTCAAATCCATGAACGGGAACGACCTTGTGCCACGGGATGTAACCGTCCGTCAGGAGCGATACGTCAGAGCCGTCAGCCGCATTGTCGCAGGAAACCTGTGCCCTGCCCGCTATATTGCCGCAGCCGGCGAGGGCGGCGGGCATCAGCTGGGGAGTTGCGGTGGGGCCGTTTGCCTGAAGGACCTTCTGCCCTTTTGAATTCTCTACGAAGACCAGCTTTTCGACGGCTGGCTTTCGTCCGTTGTCTACGGTAGCGTCGTCAAAGAAGGTGTGGTATGACAGCCAGAGCTCGTCTCCCACTGTAAAAAATGAGCTGTGTCCCGACGACTGCCTGATGCTCATAATCTCGGTGCTGATTACCGTGCTTCCGTCCTCGGGCTGAACCTTTACAAAGGGACCGAGCGGCGAAGTGCCGAGCGCCTGGCGCACCTGATACTGGGTGGACGTGTAGGTAAATGTGGAATACGTCAGGTAGTAGGTTCCGTCGTGGAAAATGACGGAGCAGCCTTCTTCCGTGTTGCCGCCGTCAAATATCGCCTCGCTGCCGCCGGGAGTGGTGAGTCCGTACTCCGTAAGCTTTGTAAGCGTTTCGTATCTGGGCGTGGTCCAATCTTCCATTTCCATGCCCATTACAAAAGAGGCTTCCGTATAGGTGGTTCCGATGTCGGCTATCATATAGAGATATTTTTTGCCGGTCTGCGGATCCACAAAGGGCGATGCGTCGATGACCTTTATGTAGCCCTTTTTGCCCTTGAATCCCTCGAGCTCGGAGCGCAGAGACGCGGGAATCTCGTCCGTGTGCTCTTCAAACTGGATGAGCGGCTCCATAACGGTCTTTTTGTCGGTCGTGCATTCGTTAAACGGACCGGCGGGATTGGACGAGGCCGCCACGGATATATACAGTCCGTACTGCATGTCCGCCCACTGGGCGCTGTAAAACAAATAATATGTGCCGTTATCCTCTATCACCTCCGGAGCCCACATCTTTGTGTAGCCCCAGGTGCTCTCTCCCGGAACAAAGGCGTCCGAGATCTTTTCCCACTTTGTGAGATCCTTTGACTGATAGACTTCAAAGCCTTTTCCGTTCAGATCCCTGGACGTGGAATAAAGAAGAAACGAGCCGGCGTACTCCCCTTTTTCAAAACACATAATAAAAGGGTCCGCGCCAAAATGCTCCGTAATATTCTGATAAAAAATGTTTTTCTGATTCGCGGCCATGGCTTCCGGACTGAGCGTCGCCTTTCTGTTTCCTGCGGATTCGGTCTCTTCGGTTGAATCTCCGCAGCCCGTAAAGACTGCGGAGACCCCCATAAGGACTGTCAGCAGAATTGCCAATCCTTTTTTCATAAATGCTCCTATTTAAACTCTATGCGCAGCCAGGAGCTGGGATCCTTCTGACCCGCGTTTCTGGCCACAACATTAATCTCTCTCTTTATCAGCTCCGTACTCTCCGTGCTGTACATGCCGAAATAGAGTCTGATCTTTTCGAGGCCCTCGGGATCCTGAATGTCGAGCTCCTCGTATGGCATAAACGTCTCTACGTAATAGCCCGTAGCGCCGCTCAGATCCTCCAGCGTGCCGTTTTTGATGCGGACGTGGGTGGCGCCGTCACACCAGCTTCTCAGCCATGCGTTCTGTGAGCGGACGCCTCTGTAGCGGGAGTTTTCGTTGGTGATGTCCACTTTATATCCCGTGCAGTGCTTGTCCAAAAAGCCTGTTCCGTATTTCGCGAAGAACAGAATAACGTACGGGTTTTCATCTACGGAATTACCCGGCGCGTATTCCAGGACGGAGTTGTTTACGTCTACAAAGGTATAAATGCCGTCAGTGCCCTTGTATACATACAGATAAGCGTTGATGGGGGAATTTTCGTCGCCGTCGGCGTAAATCTTGTAGACGGGGTCGCCGTACTGAGAGTCGAGAACGCCGTCGATTTCCAAATCCTCAGTGGGCATATTCTTCCAATCGGAAACCACTTCTTCATTCTCAAATGCGTAGGGCTCATAAAGGGCGCCCGTCTTTTCTCCGGCGCTCGCGGAGGAGCCGTCGGAATCTTTGCCCAGAAGAATGATTTCCGGAACGGCGATGCCGTCAACGTTGCCGGGGTTTTCTATGGTGATGGTTACGGATTTGACATCCAGCTCGTCAAACTCGGCGATTGCGGCGCTGCCGATGGCCGGTTTGTTTTCCTCGAGATTGTAGTAATCCCAGTTGTACTTGACCGGGCCTATCGTGACCTGTCCTTCTTCGCCGTTCTTTCTGTAATCAAAGGTGATAGACTTTATCTCGCTGAACATCTCGTTATAATCGCGGGAGTTGTAAACCATTACAGCGCGCATGGTTTTGTAATCGTCAAAATCAAACGTGAAAGTGGTTTCTCCGTCGCCCGCCAGAAACTCGGGAGCGAGGTCGTTGTCATGATAAGGAATGACTCTGTCCGTCAGATAGCTGACGTCGCTGCCGAAACGGACGTTGTCGCAGTCCGCCTTTGCCTCCAGCGCAAGATTCTTGTAGCCGCTGATGGCCTCGGGAAGCGCCTGAGGCGTAACGCTGGGGCCGTTGGCATGCATGGTGGGGATGCCTTTGCTGTTGTTTACGTAAACGATTTCGTCGATGGCAAACTTGCGCAGGTCGTCATAGTTTACGTTGTTTCTGAACGTCATGTACGCGGCAAACTGCTGGTCTCCCGCGTCAGCCATTCCGTGAATACCTACGGCCTGGCGCTGGAAGTTGAAATCCGTGTAGATAACCTGTGCGCCGTCGTCAAGATCAAACTTTGTGTACGGGCCCATGGGCGCATCCGCCACGGCCGCGCGTGTCTGATACTTTGCGTTGTAGTAGGTATAGGTCAGAAAGATAAGATAATACTTTCCGTCGTGATAGAAGCACATCGGGCCTTCGTTGGTGGAGCCGCCTTCCATGATGGGAGTGTCGCCGTTTGCGGTGGTGTAGCCGTAACGGGTGATTCTGGTAAGCGTGTTATATTTGGGAGTGGCCCAGTCTTCCATCTCGATACAGTAAGCGCCGGAGGTATTGTCATTGTTTGCGGTACCAAGGTCCGCAACAAAGAACAGATAACGCTTTCCTGTTTCCGGATCGATGAAAGGTGAAGGACCGATAACCTTGATAAAGCCCTGGATTCCGTACCAGCCTACAGCGGGCGAGAGCAGGTCCTTGTCATATTCGTCCTGATGCAGCTCAAACTGCAGCACAGGCTGTCCGGCAGTCTTTTCGGCTGCTCCTCCCGTCAGCTCTACAAAGGGGCCTTCGGGCGTGTCGGATACGCAGCAGGAGTCATAACGGAGGGTGCTGTTGCTGCCCCACGGCGCGGAATAGAACATATAGTATTTCTTGTATTCCGGATCGTAAATGCATTGCGGAGCCCAATAGCCCTTGTAAGACCAGTTTTCATCCACGTCGGGCATAAAAGCCGGGCCGAGGCATTCCCAGTCCGTCAGATTGCGCGAGCGCCATACCTCGATACCCGCGGTGTTGATGTAACCGGAGGTACAGTAGACATAGTACGTTCCGCCGTCTCCGTCCTCGTCGGGCACGAAAAGCAGCGAAGGATCGGCGCCCCACTCATTGCTGGAGTTTACGTAGAACAGGTTTTTGTTTACTTCTTTTTCATTGCTGTCGTAGCTGTAAAAAGAAAGCTCGCCCGCCTTGTATTCTCCGTCGTCGGCTTTTGTCTCGCTACCCGAGCCGGAGCCGCACGCGGTGAGTGAAATCACCGTAACGCACGCAAGAATCACTGAAATAATTCTTAAAAATCTTTTGCTCATATTATTCTCCTTCTGCCCGCTCAGCCCTTTACGGACGAACCGATCTGGCTGGCAATAATCTTCTTTTGAAGCAGCAGGTAAACTACGATTACAGGCAAAATGCCTATGGTACAGGTGGCACACGCCATGGCGATGTCCCTGTCTCCGCCGTTGATACTGAAGGCGGATCTGATAACCAGAATGATGGTCCTCTTGCGGGAATCATTGAGCAGGTACAGCGGGAGCAGGTAGTTGTTCCATGCGCCTATACCTATCATGATAGCTCTGGTAACCGTAAGAGGCGTAAGCTGCGGCAGGATGACTCTGAAGAAAGTGGTAAAGAGTCCCGCTCCGTCGATTCTGGCCGCTTCATCAAGCTGCCTTGGAATGGAGTTGATGAAGTTCATATAGATGAATGAGCATCCGGGGATGCCGCCCGCGGCAGTCAGGAAAGCCAGCGCGAGCAGACTGTTCGTCAGTCCCAGATTGACCATGAGAGAATAGGTTCCGACCAGGGTGATAATGCCCGGCACCATAAGCAGCGCCATCTGGACCGCACGTACCGTTCTGGTGGTCTTTTTGCTGCCGCGCGACAGGCTGTAGCCCGCCATGGAAGCAAAGGTAATCTCCAGAAAGATAGTAGCTCCGGTGTAGATGATGGAGTTTTTGAAGCCGATCCAGATATCTGATTTTTTGATGACTGCAAGATAATTTTCCCAGTGCGCCCCCTGTGAGAGCCACATCTTTGATGAGGAAATGTCGGTGATATCCTTTATGGACATTATTATCAGCTCGTAAAAAGGCCATATATACATGAAGAATATCACAATGCATATGACAGGTATCCACCAGCGGACCTTTTTATGCTTTTTGGGTTTAAACTCTGTATTCTTCATCAGTATTCCACCTTCTTGCTGCTCAGCCACTTGTTAATGGGCACCGAGATAATTATTATGACAAAGAAGAACCACATGGCAATGCCTGCCGCATAGCCCGCCTTGTTGTAGTTAAAGTACTGCTGTGAAATATACAGGGTGAGCGATGTCGAGCCGCCGTCCGGGCCTCCCTTTGACAGTGACGAAATGATGTCATAAATCTTGAAGCTGGCAATGAGATTCAGCACCACGCTGGTAATCATGGAGGGCTGAAGGAGCGGAATGGTGATGTGAAGCTTTTCCTTCCAGCTCGAGGCGCCGTCCAGTCTGGCGGACTCCAGAAGCTCGTGAGGGATGTTCTGAAGTCCTGCCAGATATAGCAGCATGGTTGAGCCGCAGTGCAGGAAGGACGTGGTCAGAAGCACTACAAAGGTGGAGCTGAGACCCGTCTTCATCCAATAGACCGGCTCAATATTGAACCATGAAAGAATCTCGTTTAAGATGCCTCCGTCATACTGATAGAAGTAGTACATAATCTGTCCCATGATAAATCCGGATATCATGACGGGCAGGTAAATCGTGGCTCTGATGGCGGCGCGGCCGTGGAATTTTTGATCCACAAAAAAGGCCAGCGCCAGTCCCAGAACGTTTTTGACAATAGTTATTCCGAATGCGTAAATCAGCGTATTGCGCAGAGCTATCCAGAAATACTCGTCGCTGAGCGCCTTTTTGAAATTATCGAAGCCGATGAATTTCATGTTGGGCGAATAGCCGTTCCAGTTGAAGAATGCCATTCTGAAGGCATTTCCTATGGGGAAAAACCTCAGACCCACGACCATCAGTATGGCGGGCAGCATAAAAAGGAAGTATTTTCTGTCTAATTTCTTTTGCATAGTTCCCTCTCTGAAAGTGAGCTATATATACATTATTCTCCCGTGTAAACGTTGTCGTAGCCATCCTTGAGGAACTCGATGACCTTGTTGAGGCCGGAATCGGTGTAGTCGGCAAAAAGCTTGTTGGCGGCAGTGCCCATATAAGCCCACATTCCGCTGGGAAGGTATTCGCGGTCCCAGACGTTGTGATAGCCGATATTGTGTCCGGCGTATTTTTCCTTCATGGCTGCAAGAGCCTTTGTACCGGGCGTCTCGTCGATCGCCATAACGGTCTTCTGGCAGGATACGCGCGAAGTGGCGTCCAGAAGCTTCAGAGTGATTTCGGGAGTCGCAAGGAAGTTAAGGAAAATCTTTGCGGCTTCGATGTTGCCGGAATCCTTCCAGATGGAGAAGGCGTCGCCTTCACCGGAAACAACGGCTTCCTCGCCGCCGGCCTTTGAAGCCGGGAAGGGAGCGAAGGTGAAGTTTCCTTTGGGATTGAGGCTGTAAAGAGTGGCGATGGAGGCTGTGTTCTCGGAAATGATGAACGCCGCCTGGCCGGCTGCCATTCTCTCGTACATGTCATTGGTATTGATGGAGCGGGCATCCTTGAAGAAGTACTCGCTCATAAGAGCCTTCTGATAGAACTTTAACAGATAGATATATTCCGCCCAGTCCCAGGTGCCGTTTTTGAGCTGCTCGCCTACATCGGCTACTTCGCCTTCATAGGTGAGGAAGGTTCCGGCAAGGTTGGCCGTCAGACCGGCGTCGGGGTTTGAAGCGATGGGGGTAAAGCCGGCCGCCTTGATCTTTGCGCAGGCATCCAGGAATTCATCCCAGGTGGTGATGGCAAAGGGATCTACGCCCGCGGCTTCGCAGACAGCGAGGTTGACAACGTTTCCGTTTACACCGTTGGAGATCATGTTGACGTAAATCTTTCCGTCGTCGTCCTGAATAACGCCCAGAGCGGACTCGTCATAATCCTTGCAGTATTCCTGATCGGAAAGGTCCAGAGATACGCTCTTGTATCTGCGGAGTGACCATCCGGCGGTGACGAAAACGTCGGGCAGGTTGTTGGCCGCCATACGGTTGATCATGGTGGAGCTGTAGTCGGAGCCGTAGTTGTCGATGACTATGGTGGCGCCGTACTTTGACTCAAAGTTTGAGCAGATCTGCTGGAATGCTGTCAGGGAGTCGCCGGTGTAGTTTACGGCTACTTCCAGCTGAACGCCAGCCAGCTCATTTCCGGTTGCTCCGCCCTGCTGAGCGGGCTTTCCGCCTTCCTGAGTCTGCTGTGCGGAACCGGAACCGTTTTGTTCCTCTCCTCCGCAGGCAACAAGGCTAAAAACCATGATTACACTGAGTAAACAAACCAAAAACTTTTTCATATCTTCTTCCTCCTGTTTATTCCAAACAATCCAGATCTTCTTCGGTCATGGCGGCGATGGTATAGAGACGCCATGCGCCCATCCAGGTCTGAAGATTGTCATTGAAATGTCCCCGTTCTTCGGGTGTGGGGCGGTACTTGGTCCAGCGGCAGTGGAAAAATCCTTCGTTCTGGGAGCCCAGAGGTCTGACGCTGCCGTGAATGCTGACGCCCTCTTCCATGGTGATGCCGAGCAGGGCGTTGCACCAGGTAAGCTTTGCCCAGCGCCTGAAGTGCTCATTTCCGGTAAGATGCCAGAGCTTGAAAAGATCCGCCACAAGGAGCGCTCCCCAGGGGTCAAGCGCGCTGTGCTCCGCGGAGATCAGTGTTCCGCCCGTGGTGTAGTATCCGTATTTGGTAAACTCCGCATCTACGGGATAGATTGCATCGTACCAGAACATCCATGAGAAGAAATAGTAAGCGGCTTTTTCCGCTCTGGTGAGCCAGAGCTTATCGCCCGTGGCCTCGTAGATATCCAGACCGGCTCTGACAAAGGGATAGGCCGTTTCCTTGTCTACGCAGAGGCAGTCCAGGGCTCCGGCGGTGCAGACAAAGTTGTCCAGATCTCTCTCGTAGTAGAAATCCATGGCTTTTTTGGCGGTTTCCAGATATCTTTCGTCCTTTATGGTCTTGTAGACCTCGGTAAGACCCATAATCATAAATGCGCCGGCGCCGCCTGCGGTGGCCCTCATGCTGCCGTCCTCGTTCCAGCTCTTTCCGAAGCCGAACTCGGGGCTGTAATGATCCACGGCGAAATCGGCGAGCTTACGTGAAAACTCGAGATATTCGGGCTTATCGATGCCATTGTCCTTGAACAGATGATAGGATCTGACAAGCTCGGTCATTGCCCAGCCCATGTTGCAGGAATCGGGCAGCGTGCGCTTTGCGGGGTCTTCTACAAAATTGTGTGAAAAGAAGGGGTAAAGCAGGCCGTTTTCCCACTGGGTGCTTACGTAGCCGTCCAGAATACGCGTGGCAAGAGTGAGCTGCTCCTTGTCTCCTTTTTTGAAGGCGTCCATCGCCAGAAGTCTGGCCGTCATAGCGCCCTGATCCGCCCAGCCGATTTCGTAGCGCGACGAGAACTCGGACAGGTAGGTATTGGACGGGTCTTCCATGGCTATCGCCATTTCTTTTCCGTACAGATGACCGGAGTGCATTATGCGGAAAAGCTTGTCCGAATAGTGTCCCGCCAGCATGGGGGTTCCGTGACAGTCTTTTTCGAGAAATCTGAAAAATGAAATGCCGAGATCCCAGACTCTGTCTCTGGTAAGGCAGGGCTCTTTGTCTTTTGTGAAAACGCTGTCCGCTTCTTCCATGAGATTTGCGGTAGCGTAATTTTTGAATTTTGGCACGCAGAAAAACAGCTCCAGCGTAAGGGTAATGCGGCCGCCCGGTACGAGGAACATGTATTCCTCATAAGGCTCCGTCATCATGTTTTTGCGGCCGTAGGTGTATGGCAGCTCCGAAACAGGGTGGAATACACGGTGGCGCATACGTCCGTCCCCGTCGAGAATAAGAGAATCCGCGGAACGCAGGCTTTCTTCATCAATATCGCTGACAAAAAGCGCCAGGCCGTGAGTGTCGTCTTCCGAAAGTGTGCAGGACGGAATACCCTCACGGTCGTAGGCAAAGACCCAGGGCTGGCCTTCGCAGGTCAGGCCTTTAGGGGTGTTGGTCTTTTTGGTACCGCCGAAGAAATCCGCCATTCCGGTATCCACGCCTGCAGACCTGCCGTCGCAGCTTTCTCCGTCGAATTCATTGCCGTTGTAGGAAAAGCCCGGGAAAACATAGTGATCGGGCTTGAAACCTGTCTTTACCTCAAAAATACTCTTAAAACGGATGCGATGATCCGAGGTATTGATGATGGTTCGCTTGATTTCAACGCGGTTTTCGGTGGCAAAGGAAAACACATCGCGGAACCTCAGTCCCTCGGCCTCGGAAACAAGTGTGTCCGCTGTTTCGGAAACGATCTCGGCTCTGAATTCTTCGCCTTTGATTACAGTGAGCGCGGGCATCATTTCCGCGAACACATCGCCCTCGGGTTTGCTCAAAAGACTGAATCTGTTTTGTTGATTTTTAACAAGAAACATTTTCCCTTCTTCCTTTTGCTTAATAATCTTCAATAATAATAACTTTGTTTTTACTTTTTTAATTATATGTAATACAATACTTTTACGGAGGAACAAAAATGAATTACATCAATCTTCTTTCAGAAAATTCATACAAGGAATCCGTCTGGTACAAGCGCATCCGCTCCGGTATCGTCAGCAAGACCAACCACCGCAGAGATGTCATTCTTGATCTTTCGCCCGAGGATATCGCCGGTATGGAAAAAGACAGCGTGCTGCTGATTGTGGGGTTTTCACAGAGATTCCTCTCGGAGGCGGTTGACCTTTGCTTTGCTCACGGTGTCAGACCCCTGATAGTGGGCTCGGCACTTACGCATTCCGCCGACCAGCATATCAGTTTTGTTGCCATAAAGCGTGAGGCGGCTATGTACGAAAACGTGGCCAATCTCTTTAACAGCGGGTGCAGACATGTCGCGATGATCGGCGTCAATCCGCAGGTTTCCACGGATGTTTCTCACAAGGAAGGCTATGTCCAGGCTGTTACCGAGCACGGCTGCGCCGATTACGAAAAAGATATCTTTTACAATACGCTTGGCATCAACAAAGCCATCGATTCCTTTATTGAGGTCAGAGAAAACTACGATGCCGTGGTCTGCAACAATGACTTTGTGGCCGTCCTCCTGCTGTCGCGCCTGAATGAACTGGGTGTGAAGGTTCCCGAAGAAATCTCCGTCACCGGCGCCGGCAATATGGATTTTTGCGAGTGGACGGAGCCGTCTCTGACCAGCATCAGCATTCCTCTGGAATCCGCCGGAAAGAGCGCTGTTGTTCTGTACCGCATCCTCCTGGAAAACCCGGAGCTGGATTCTCTCAGCTCTTCGTTTGATCACGATATCATCTACCGTGAGAGCACAAAGGCTTCCGATCAGAGCCGCATAACCATCCGCGTCAGCCATCATGATTTTTCTCCTCTGCTGGACGCCGATTATGAAAACGACATGCGCAGGGTGTGGGCCGTCGCCGATACCTATTCGACCGCCGATGAGACCGACCGCAGAATCCTCAGAGGAATCCTGGATAACATCTCAAACTCCGGTCTGGCCGAGAAAAACTACATCTCTGAATCCACTCTGCACTACCGCCTGAACAAGCTCTACAAGTCAACCGGCGTGTCCGGAAAAAGCGAGCTGAAGACTCTCCTCAAAAAGTATTTTCCGCATTACAATTGTTAAGGTTCGATTGATAATTATTCTCAGAGCTGCCGGCTGCATTGCGGCAGCTCTTTGATTTTAAGAGGATTACTCCTCTTTTTTCTTTTTCTTTGAAGCGACTATTATGCCGGCGGCGGCTCCGCCTACCAGCACTACGGCTCCCGCGGCAATGCCGATGATGAGTCCCATGCTCATGCCGGAGGACTGCCCGGCGCTTTCGTCGGGATTTTCGCTGTCATTTGAGGCAGGTACATATTTGTAGGCATCGGGATCCGCGGCTGCGGGGTCTCCGGTGAGAACCATATTGTCGACTCTCTTGGTGGGATCGTAAGGTCCTACATCATAAGTGGCGATGTCCGCCGGAACGGCCTTCGGACCGGTCATCTGCTCTCCGTCATAGAAGACGGTGACTAACAGATCGTCGCGGACGCCCCATACACGAAGCTCCATCTTTCCGTCGTAGCCCTGATAATAACGGACCGTTCCGCCCTGCAGCTTGTAGTCTTCGTACTCGGTGGCTCCGAAGCCCTGACCCATAACCAGGAATTCTCCCTTTGAATTGGAAACTACGGCACCGGTGATGGCCTTTCCGTTCAGAGGCTCCAGCCAGTACTTGATACCGTTTTGTCTGGCGACGGTATTGCCGGATTTGATTGTGGCTACGGCAAAGTTGTCAGTGAAGACGGTTTCGCAGGAGGTTCCGTAAGGCTCCGCTTTCATGGTGGAGAGAGTGCCGTTGTTTACTATAAAGGTGTACTCGTGAGTTCTGTAGAATACACGAACCTTTGCGTCAGCGTCGATATGGACCGCACGAATCTGTGTGTTGCCGTTTGCGTCGGTATTGTATCTGATAGCGCACCCGGCGGCCGCCTGAACCGTCAGAGTCTTTCCGGTAGGCAGGCCCTTGTTGTCCATCTTGTATGTTCTGCCCTTTGTGGTGAGCGTGATGTAATCTATCTCCCAGCCGGGCTCAACCTTTACGTCGTAGCGGATACTGGTCTTTTCGCCGGCCTTGGAATTATACGTAGCTCCGGTAAGTACGGTGATCTTTGTGAGATCCGGACTGATGATGGCGTTGACCGGGATATCCATTATTCTGAAGCTGCCGTGCTCTCCCACGTCAAAGGTGATGGTGCTCTTATGTCCGCCGGAAATATTGACGGAAATCTTTACGTTCCTCGTGACGCCGTAAACCCTGACAAAGGCGTAGCCGTCGGTGCTCATGGCAAAGCGGATTTTGGCTCCCGCGAAAACCTGACCCTTGGCCTTGTAGATCTCCGTGCCTGAGCCCATGGTGACAGTCTTTCCGTCTATGGTGACGCGGATGCTCTCCACTCTTTCGCCCTGATTTGCGGGTTTGATGTGATATCTGACGCCGTGGGCTTCATCGGTAAAGCCGTTGAAGCGGATGCGCCTGTAACCGTCAAGCTTTGATACGGGTGAGCCACCTGCTATCTCGGTTTCGACGTTTGCGCCGTTCGCATTGAACGTAACGACTCCGCTGTAGCCTATCTTCATGGCCTTGTCGCCCGCCGCGCATTCCTGACCTGTTTTGTAATTCTTATAGTACATCATCAGTGTCAGGTTGCGGTAGACCTCCCAGATGCGGATCTGGAGTTCGCCGTAGGTATTTTTGTTGTATCTGATTTTGAGTCCCGCAAGCTCGGCGCTCCTGTACTGATCCTTGGCACTGTCTTTGTAGCTGACAAAATCATCTCCGAGAACCTTCAGAAGCTTTCCGCTGTCGGAATCGTATATCTCGAGTTTTGAATACTCAAAGTCCATACCGGCCATAGAGGAGAACAGCCAGCGAACGCTCTTTCCGCTGACAGGCTCGGTCAGTGCGCCTTCCGGAATTGTAAGCTTCATATGATCTTTTGAGGTCTTGACAGACGAGGGGTTGGCAGCCTCGTAGGTTACGCCGATTCTGCTGTCCGCCTTGAGTTGTACATTGTACGGTCCCTCAATGCTGTTGTCGATAAAGGTGGCGCTGACCTTGAGCTCGTTGGTGGTGTAGATTCTGTTTACGCGGAGCAGAACCGAGTTTCCGTTTCTGGCGAAGAGGAAATTGCCCATCTGACCGGTGTAGGTCTCACCCTCGGTAAAGGTCTTTGTGTAGACGCCGTCAGTAACTGTGAGAGATTTGACTTCGTTCATCCTGAGAGCAGAAATCCTGAATCTGAACACACCGGAAATCTTGACGTCGCCGTCCATCTTTATGATGGTGTTGTCGCCGGTGAGCTCGTTGGTGGGAATCGTGGCGGAAAGGCCGCTTACTTTGGTACCCGGGGTGATAAAGTCAAATGCGTACTTTCCGAGCTTCGCGTCCGTGGCGCTTCTGACAAAGCTGACCTTTGCGGTGTAGCCGAACTTTGCATTCGCGGCGCTGATTACTTCGCTTGTTTTGTAATTCTTGTAGTAAATCTTTACTTCAATGTTTTTCTTTACGCCCCAGACTCTGAGCTGCGCTTCGCCGTATTTGGATTTGTTGTACTTTGCACTGAAATCCGGGTGATTGAAGGATACGGTCTCATCGGAGGTTCTGCCCTTGTAGGACGAAAGTCCGGCTCCCACGGTGCCGAGCAGCTTTCCGGAATCCTTGTAATAGAATTCGGCTTTGTAGTATTCCACATCGGTGCCTATGGTATTGGCAAAATTGAATCTGAAGCTTTCCTTTGTATCGGAGCTCTTCAGAACGCCGGTGGCGGCCGTAAGCGTGCGGTTGTCATCGGAGAGCTTTACATTTACAACATTGCCCTTGTCGCTGGTAACAGGCAGATCCTTTGCAGAATCAATGTTTACGGTGTATTCCGTGCCTTTTGCGATGCTGATGGGGGTGATGGTGACATTCTTTGTCAGCGTCAGGAAGCGGACGTAGTATTTTCCGTCTGATGAGCTGAACGCCATGGCTATCCTGCCGATACCGTCGTAATATCTGGCGTCGGTGCTGTCACCGTAGACATAGGTGTATTCATTTACGCCGTCGCTGAGCTTCAGACCTGTCATTACAGAAGCATCCGGAATGATGGTAAGGCGCAGCGAGTGGGTGTTCGTACCGCGAAGATCCGTATAGGGAACGGTAAAGCTGCTGCCGCTGATTACGGTGTTTTCGGTGACAGTGTCAAATTCGTAGGATTTGACAGCGCCGGCGGGGTCACTGAGCATGCCCTTGACAGTGGTGGAGGTAATATTGGAATAAGCAGCGGTGATGGTAACGTCGCAGGCGATATTGTAGAACCGCAGGAAGTATCCGCCTCCGTTCGATGTGGTATAACCGTATTTGACTATAACATCTGCTGTGGTTCCGGAAGCGGCAATCCTGGTGCCGTTGGTTTTGAAATAAAAGCCCGTAGTGTTGAAAAGGTCGTCCCCCGAAACCGTCAGTTCGTGTCCGCTATAAGCAAATGTGATGGAGCTGAGTATGCCGAGCTCCGGATACATTCTGACCTGAACACCTGTGGTGTTATGATAGTCGCCGACTGTGGTCAGAATACCGCCCTCGTCGACGGTTCCGCCGGTGGAGGCCGCCCAGGTGGAGGCCGCTATGGCGCCGGTGGTCTTTCCGCCCATACCCTCAAAGGAGATGGTGCGGATGTGTTTTGCCTGACCGTAAATAGTGGTATCGGCCAGCAGAATCTGAGAGAAGTCATACGCCCCGGTGAATGCCGAATCCGCATACCAGCCGCCGAAAACGATGCCATCGGCCGTGGGCTCATCGGGCGCTGAAGGTGCGGTGCCGAAGGAAACGGGTTTTGTCAGATAGGTTTCACCGTCATACATAAAGGTGGCGGTGACGTCCTCATAGGTAAAATCTACTGTAATACTCTTTGATATACTGAAAAGTCTGATATCCAGTGTCTTTTCTCCGGCCCTGTGAGTCATCGACATTATGTCGCCGGCATGAGGGATGTTCGAAGCAGTGCCCGAGGAGTCAATATATACTATCTTGTCAGATGTATCATCAAACAGAGCTATTGCGGGGACAGAGACGACCGAACCGTCAAGGTCAACCTCGACCGTCTTTACCTTGCCGTAGAAAAGATTTGCGGTAAGCTGTGCCTCTCCGGAGTAATTCATTATCAGAGTGCCGCCGCCGGTGGTTTCGTCAAAGGAGAGCCATTCGGTCGGGGCGGACGTGGAGGCGGGGTCGCTTCCGTCTGCCGGATAAACGTCAGCCACTTCGATACGGCAGGCCTGAACATCGGACCAGCCGGCATATACCGTAGTATTCGCCGAAAAGACGGTGGCCTTTGTGACGCGCTTTGCGGTGTTCATATCAGGGCCGTCATACCAGCCCATGAAGTAATAGGTTGTGCCGCCATCTATCCTGGGAGTCTCAACTGCCGGAAGTGAGGTCAGCTTTCCATCGACGGTATAAGCGGTATCCGTGCCAATAACCACGCCGCCGTTAGGGTCAAACGTAATCTTTGCCACGTAGGAGTAGGTTACGCTGATGTCGGAATCTACCTTGTAGAAGGAGATTTTGCCATTATTATACATAGCGATGTCATCAGCGGACGATGTCGCGGCAAAAACGAAGGATTTTGTGAGATAGAGCGCCTTTTCAAGGTTTGCCTTTGAAACGGACGCTGTCTTTGAACCGGATTTGAATGTGATATAATCCACTTCTTTTCCGGGAACGGGAGTGACGGTAACGGAGAAGGCATTCGCCTTTGAATCAAAGCTGCCGTCAACACTTATCTTTCCCTTTCCGTCAGTTTCTTTGTAATATACGTCGGGAATGTTTTCGCGGGTAATGGTCGCGCCGGCGCCGCCGTCAATCGTAACGGTCTTTGCGGTGTCAAAGTAATTGATAACAACCTTCAGGGACGCGGGCACGTTGTACCAGCGGGTGGCCATGGGGACATTCTGGGCATCCTTGCTGGCCGCGAACTTGATGAGCCTGGTGCCGGAGGTTCCGTTAAGCGTGCCGTCCGTTCCGAGGAAAACAGTGCCCTTTATGACGGGATTTCCTTTGGCGCTGAGCTGGCTGTATAACGTGTAGGAAGGTGTGGCAGCTCCGTCATAATAAATATCGATGGACGAAATCTCGTTCTGATTGGGGTGATCGTAGCAGTTTCCGGTAGCGGGGCTTTCCGGTCCGTTTTTATATTCTTCGGTGAGAATACCCTTTAGCGAATATCCGGTGTCGGTCAGCGTAACGATATCGCTCAAAACCTTCTCCTTGCCGCGGGCTTTGCCGTATCCGTAAAAGATTTCCACCGAAAGCTGGTCTTTCATCTTCGCATAGAGCGTCAGATCCTCGTAGACGACGGTTTCAAAACTATACGGATCAGTCAGGAGCTCGTCGCTGCACCATTTGTCAAACGATTTTCCTTCTTTTACGGGATTATCAGAAGGTTCCTCTACAGCGGTGCCGAAAGGAACGGTCACGCTGGCAAACTCAGCGCCGTCAGCCATAAAGGTGGCCGTCAGGTCGTTGAATTTGAATGATATTTCAATATTCTCCGTCGCGTCGTAGATGACAGCGGTAAAGAATTTGTCTCCGGCTCCGTGAGCGAGCTTTAAAACGTCGCCTGAAGCGGATGATGAAGAGGCGTCGTAAGAGCTGTTGATATAGACCGTTTTGTCCGACGTGTCCGAAATCAGAGAAGAAGCGGGAACGGTGGCGGGCAGTGCGTCGCCGACCTTTACCTGAACTTCCTTCAGAACGCCGTACGCCGTGTTGATTTTTAGTCTGGCGCCGGCAGCGTCGGTAAAGCCCTCCGTGAGATAGCCGATGCCCTTTGAGGTGTCTACCGATTTCCATTTGCTGTCAAGCGCGGAAACAATATCATCTCCGGTGCTCGTGGCGCCGCTGACCGAGACTGTCGCGAGAGTGACGCTGGTTTCGTTCCAGTGAGCCGTCAGGGTTTCGTCTTTTGTGAAGGCGGTGGCGGCGCTGACTTTTACGTTGCCCGAGGTGTACCAGCCGTCAAACGTGTATTTGGTGTCGCCGACCACTCTGGGAGATACGACAGAAAGCAGGCTGCCGAGTTTTCCGCCCGAAGTGATAAGGTAATCCTGCGTTCCGTCAATCACGCCTCCGTTAGGATCGAAAGTAATCCTGTAAAGACCGGCATCGGGATTTACAACGGGGGAAATCACCACGTCGGTCAGCAGATACAGGAAGCGGACATAGTAGGTGCTGTCAGCATTGCTGTAAGCCATGGCGATGTTTCCCACGCCGGGATAAGCCCTGGGGTTTGCGTTGTCGCCGTATTTGAAGGTGGCTACCTCTGTGCCGTCTGCCTTTGAAAGTCTGAGTCCGGTCATGTTGGCTGTCGGTACGATTGCCATACGGACGGAAGTCACCTCGCCGCCTTCAAAATCCGTCAAAGGGGCGGAAAAACTGTTGCCGTCAACGGAAGTATTGTCTGTCTTTGTGTCGTACTTGAATGAAGAAGCGACCTCCAGCGGATCCTCAAAGCTGCCGGACACTGTCGCCGGAGCGTCTTCATAATTGACTATGATGTCGATATCCTGCGTAATCTTGTAAAAGCGGAGAAATCGTCCGCCGCTGCTGTACGCGTACTTGACAATGGAATTTGCCGCTTTTACCGAAGTTTTTGTTCCGTTTTCATTGATGTGAATGCCGCTGCTGGAAATCTCGGCTCCCGTAAGAGTGACGTTTGTTTCTCCAAATGAGAATCTGATGGACGATACTGTGCCGAGGTCTGTATAGAACCTGGCCTGAACACCGCCCGAGGATGAATAGTTTCCTGATGTGACGAGCTTCGCGCCGGGGCCGTCAATCGTTCCTCCCGTAGAGGTCGTCCATCCTGACGAAACCAGGGGGTTAATCAGCTTGTTGCCCGAGTCAAGTGTGTTGCTGCCTACGCCGTAAAATCTGATGGTGTGTCCCTCATCCGCGAGCGCGGTCTCAGGCAGGGAAACGAGGCCTGTCTGGAATAGCATAATCGCCGCTGTAAGAAGAGAGAGAATCCTCCTGCAAAGCCCTTTGAATGACTGTTTGGTGTTGTGGTTCATCTTCCATCCTCCCGAATGTTTTACGAACAAAAAATGCGAATTGTTTATTAAAAAATGTCAGGTTTGTAAAATTGGCAAATATATGTCAAGTACATTATACAACTATTTTTGTACAATTTTAATCGAACCTTTTTTTTAGTTTTCAATTATTTTTCATCTTGACAAAACGTTGCCTTTATGTATAATATTGGACCGTATTTCAGTCACGCCGCAGGCGTGTTTTTTTGTACAAAAAACAGCAATAAAAGTGGCGAATTCAATCGCCACTTTTTGGTTCGTTAGGTGTTTTTACATTCCCCGGAGGCATGAATTCATCGATGACCGTTCCATACGTTCGTTATGTCATTACCATCCTTATAACTCTAGACTGTTATCGTCTAACAAGAAGTCGAAAATACTCATTGTTGTATAACCATCATTATCTCTTTGAACATTTATAACGTCTTTCACTACGAATATCTTTTTGAATGAATCATTAATGTTTCTGAATGACTTCTTCTCCTGTTCCTTCTTTTCCTCATAATCCATACGATAGGCAGATTGGATATAATATCGTTTGCTACCGAGATTAGCGACAAAATCCACTTCCAATTGTTTATTCTCTTGAATTCCATTCTGCATTTCACGACTCTTCACCATACCAACATCCACGGAATAACCACGATAACGAAGCTCATTGTAGATTACATTTTCCATGATATGATTTTCTTCGATTTGACTAAAACCAATACGGGCATTTCTCAAACCCACATCTTCAAAATAGTATTTATGCGGAGTTCCAATATACTTTCTTCCTTTCACATCATATCGTTTTGCTTTACTGATAAGGAAAGCATCCTCCAAAAACTCAATATAGGTTCGAATGGTATTGATGCTAATATCAGAATGTAGATTACTCTTAAATGTCTTTTGAATCTTTGGTGGATTGACAAGTGCAGAAATATCTGACGACAAAACATTCAGCAGATCTTCAAACTCCTGCTGCTTTTTAATATTGTTGCGCTGCATGATGTCCACCAGATAGGTTTCTTCAAATAGCTTTTGGAGGTAGTTAATCTTCTCTCTTTCAGTTCTCATGGTTAGAATATATGGCAATCCCCCATACGCTGTATAATCTGCCCATCCTTGATACCTGTCGCCATCATACGCGCTCATGAATTCTTTGAAGGTCAAAGGAAATACATGAATCTCATCGCCTCTTCCTCTAAACTCCGTGAGGATATCTTTGGATAAGAATTTCGAATTACTACCTGTAACATAAGTATCTGCATTTTTAATGTGCAACAAAGAATTAAGCACATCAGAAAAACCGTCCACCATCTGGATTTCATCAAGTAGGATGTAATACTCTTTATCGTCTTTAATTTGTGATTTTATGTATTCATATAGGATATGCTTTTCGAGCAATTCCTCATTTTCCAAGTTGTCAAGGACAACCTTAATGATATGATCATCAGGAATTCCTTTTTCTTTCAAATAGGAATAGAATATTTCAAAAATAAGATAAGATTTACCGGCTCTCCTAAGCCCGGTAACAACCTTTATCATCCCATTCCGTTCTTTGTTTTTTAACTGGTTTAAATACGAATCGCGCTTTATTATCATATCGACCCCACTGATTTTTTCGGACTATTTAGTTCGCATTAGTCATTATTATTATATCATCGCATTCCTCGTAAATAAACTACTTTTTAAGTAACATTCAGCAATTATCCAGCAAAGCCTTAAAAACAAGAACAATCACAGGTTATCAGCAGAGGTTTTACTACCGATTTCCTACTTTTAACTGGCGGATCGCGACCTGATATGACATCTATTTCTTCATTATTCTTGACTCATTTGATCTTTCATTTCAATTGACTATTCCGGACTAATTTGACCTTTTTTTCTAATCCGCTTAACTCCTTCAACAAACAAGGCTCTGCCCTCTGCTTCGCATTCACCCGAGATTTATTTCCTTTACGGTTCCTAAAAAGTATCATTCTGCAACTCACAAGGAATTCTTGACAGTTCAATTTGAAAGAATAACGATGGAATAAAGAATACCGCCGCGGGGGCCGCGGCGGTGTCGGAAACGTTTCGGACTAAATCCGGAACTCAATTGGTGTAGTTGTCAAAATATCCCTGAATCAGAACAACGGGTGTGCCCTTGTCGCCGGAACCGCTGGTCAGGTCGCAGAGCGAACCGATGAGGTCTGTGAGCTGGCGCGGCGTGGTGCCCTCGGAAGCCATGTTGCCGACGAGATTCGTGTCTTTCGACTTTATGCTCTCGGAAATGGCCTGTTTCAGAGCGTCGCCGGACAGATGAGCAAAGTCGTTATCCGCAAGGTATTTGAGCTTCAGTTCGTTGGGAGTGCCGATCAGTCCGTCGGTAAAAGCCGGCGAAACCACAGGATCTGCCAGCTCCCATATTTTGCCCTGAGGGTCCTTGAAAGCGCCGTCGCCGTAAATCATAACCTCTACGTGCTTTCCGGTGGCGTCCGCCAGTTTTTTCTGAATGGTCTCCACCAGCGGGCGGCACTCCCTGGGGAAAAGCTTTACGGTGTCCTCGGTGGCCTTATTTGACCCGAGCAGACCGTATTTTTCGTTAAAGCCGCTGCCGTTGACCGGAGATGTCATGATGTTGTCGAGACCGCAGACCACCCTTGCTCCCGCGTTTTCGAGGATTCTCTTAGTACGGATACGCGTGTGAATGTCGCAGTTTATGACGCTGTCGGTGTAATTGAGAATGGTCTCGGCCCGGTTTGCGAATACTATCTCGACCTCCGCGCCGCTTTCCCTGACCAGATCTCCGTAATATTTAACATAGTCAACACCTGTGAAACGGTGCTTGTTCTCGCCGAAGAGACGGCGGTACTGTTCCAGCGAAAGCACGTCCGAATAAGGATTAACGCCGGCTTCGTCTATCTTGTCGATGCTGACGAGCTCGTTTCCGACCTCATCGGAAGGGTAACTGAGCATAAGAACCACCTTCTTGCAGCCCTTGGCGATGCCGCGCAGGCAGATGGCGAAACGGTTGCGGGAAAGGATGGGGAAGATGACGCCCACCGTGCCGCCGCCGAGTTTTTCACGGACGTCCGCGGCGATATCGTCGACGGTACAATAATTGCCCTGAGCTCTGGCCACTACAGACTCTGTAACCGCCACGACGTCTCTGTCTCTGAGTTCAAATCCCTCAAAGTCAGCCGCCCCAAGAACACTGTCCGTAACTATAGCGGCGAGATCGTCGCCCTGTCTGATAATGGGGCAGCGGATTCCTCTCGAAACCGTGCCTACTCTTCTTTCGTATTCTGACATTTTAATGCCTCCATGTAAAAAACTAAAAGGCGCTTCCCGCCGAAAAACGCGGCTGAGCGGAATCGCCGTGACGCTTTTAGAATATACTCCAACCTTCTGCAAAAATCAAGGCGAAGGTGGAATTAGATATCATTTGGAAATAACAGTGATTTTCTTTGACTTTTCCGCTATTAGTTGTGCTATAATTTTTCCGCGATAATGACGGTTAGGAATATAAGATTAATAATATGAAAGGCACAGCCGCCGTCATCTGATTTTTTTGTTATGACAGAAAATTGTGATGAACAAAAAATTCAACGATTTATAAAAATATATCCGTGGTATGCGGGTCTTTCCGCAGACCTTCTTTTCTGGATAGCGATAGACTCGCTATTTTTTACTGTAGTCAGAAATCTGTCGCACGCCCAGCTTGTTTCACTGACTTCCGTTTCAGTTATCGGCGGAATCCTGCTGCAGGCGCCCGTTCTCTTTGTTATCAAAAAAGCCGGAAACACGGCGGCGGTCCGTATCGGCACCGCGTTACTGCTGATTTCGAGCCTGTTTATGGCTTTCGGAAATAATTATTACCTGATAGCTGTCGGAAAAGTACTATACGAAGTGGCGTTTACTTTCAAAAATATGAACAGCGCCATGCTCGAAAACAACCTTACTCTTGTAGGAAAATCGGACGAATTTATTAAATACAGGACAAAGGCGAACACCATTTATGCCGTTGTCACAATGCTCATTTCATTTGTGGCGGGATTTATGTTTAATATCAACAGTTTCCTGCCTGTCATGTCCGCGAGCTTTTTCTGCGCAGTGACTTTTGCGCTTTCGTTCTTTATGAGAGATTATTCCGAAAAAGGCGGCAAGACAGCGCGGGCCGGCAAAACGAAAAAAAACGACGGCGAAAAAATTCACTATACAAAGACTATCATCCTCATTCTGCTTTCTTTCGGGCTGTTTTACCCCATTGCCAATTCGGGACAGTCAAACGGAAAACTGCTCATACAGGATGTTCTGCTTGAAAATACCGGCGTGGACGCCACATCGCTGATACTCAGCGGAGTGCTCG
>JAFTAU010000079.1 GCA_017455435.1 Lachnospiraceae bacterium
GATAATTGTATTATTCCGACTGATAACAGTGTGACGGCTATTGGGAAATTGGCTTTTTACGGATGCAAAGAAATAACTGAGATAAACATTCCGAGTAGTGTCACAACAATAGGACGCGAAGCGTTTTCCGGTTGTGTTGGCCTTAATAGCATCATAATTCCAAGTAGTGTGACGGATATCGGAAGTTACGCATTTTCTGGTTGTAGTGGCCTTAATAGCATAGTGATTCCGAGTAATATTACAAATATAGAAAACGGGACGTTCAGCGATTGTACCAACCTTAAGAATGTTGAGATTGAAGGTGTATTAGGTGCAGTTGGCGAGAAGGCTTTTAGTGGCTGCTCAAATTTACAATCAATTGAATTGGCCGATGGGTTGAAGCAAATAGGTAGATATGCTTTTTCTGGTTGCTCGAAATTAGAGTCTATTATTATTCCTGAATCAGTGACAAGCATTGGCGCTGCCGCATTCAGTAATTGTGACAGTATTAAAGTTATAAGATTCTCCGGAGACACCCCGGAGTTTTCACCTGAAGCATTTAATGGATTAGACGAAGTGGTAGTTGTTTATCCAATTGATAACGCTACTTGGAAGTTTTCAGTTGGTAAAGACTATGGCGCAAACAACGTTGTTTGGCATACGGAACATCAATTTATAGAAAAGGTTCACCCGGATTATTTGAAATCATCTGCTACATGCATAAGCCCTGCTGTATATTATAAGAGCTGCTCTGTGTGCGGAGCAATAAGTCACGAAACATATGAATACGGAACGAATGATTCTTCAAATCATATAGGCGGGACGCATTTTGAGAATATCAAAAATGCATCGTGCAGTGAAGAAGGTTATTCGGGTGATGTTATTTGTGATAGTTGTTCAGGTGTCTTATCCCTGGGAAAAACCACCGAAAAGCTTTCTCACACCCCTGCCTCTGCAGTCATCGAAAACCGCGTCGAGCCTACCTGCACAGTCCCCGGTTCTTATGACGAAGTAGTCTACTGCTCGGTCTGCCGGGCTGAAATCAGCAGAGATAACAAGACCATTCAGGCTACCGGCCACACCCCCGCTACCGCAGTCACCGAGAACCGCGTCGAGCCGACCGTCACTCAGGATGGAAGCTATGACAGCGTTGTTTACTGCTCGGTTTGTCATGAGGAGCTCGGCAGAGAAACAATTGCTATTCCGAAGCTGGTTGCGAACGTTGAAAAATTCTCCGACGGCAAGTGGTATTATACAGTCAACGGCAAGAAAGATTTGTCATTCACAGGCTTCGCGAGTAACGCCAACGGCCGTTTCCGCATTGAAAAAGGAGTTGTAAACTTCAATTACACCGACGTTGTCAAGGACGAGGATGAGTGGCGCTATTACAGTGGCGGCAAATGGCAGACCGGAACCACTTCTGTCGAAAAGCGCTCAAATGGTACCTGGTGGTATGTAAAGAACGGCGTTGTACAGTTCGACACCATCGGCCTTGTAAAGCGCACGGAAAACAATACCTGGTGGTACGTCAAGGATGGTCAAGTCCAGTTTAATTTCACCGGTTTTGCCGACAACGGCAGCAGATACCGCGTTGAAAAAGGACAGGTTAATTTCAAATACACCGACGTTGTCAAAGACGGAAGCGAATGGCGCTATTACAGCGGCGGCAAATGGCAGACCGGAGTCACCTCCGTCGAAAAACGCTCCAACGGTACCTGGTGGTATGTAAAGAGCGGCGTTGTCCAGTTCGGAGTCACCGATGTAGTCAAGCGTAGCGAAAACAACACCTGGTGGTATGTCAAAGGTGGGCAGGTTCAGACTAAACTTACAAGCGTGGTCAAGAAATCCGACGGCACGTGGTGGTACGTCAAGAATGGACAGGTTCAGACAAATGCCACCGGTGTTGTAAAACGCGCTGACAATAATACCTGGTGGTATGTCAAAAGCGGAAAAATTCAATTCAACTTCACCGGTATTGCCAAGAGGATTGATAACTCATCTAAATGGTATGTAAAGAATGGTCAGGTCCAGACCGGATTCTCTGGAAAGATAAAGATCAGCGGCAAGACATACACCATCACTAAGGGAAAAGTTAAATAATCACCTTTAAGTAGTCCGCAGGAGCAAAACCGCCCTGCGGACTACTACTTCCTAACCAATAAGCAGAGACAGAGATGTTTTGCCTTTTATGCTAATTCGCATCCTTTCATTTGATTGAAATGTTTAGCATAGATAAGCATATATTGCTTTCCGTGCTAAACTCCGCTATGAAATCCGAGTAAAATGTTTAGCACAGACAAGGCTATATTGTCTTCCGTGCTAACCCTACATCATCGGGTAATGGCTTTCAAGTAGGAGGCTCGTTTCATCTCTGCGCCTCGACTCAGAAAAAACATAAAACCTCTTGCAAATCCCGCGGCGTTGGTTTATAATCTCATAGCGTCGCAAGACATAGGGCTATCGCCAAATGGTAAGGCAACGGACTCTGACTCCGTCATTTCAAGGTTCGAATCCTTGTAGCCCTGCTAAGAAGGCTCCCCGTGTGGGAGCCTCTTCGTTTCCGAGGGAGGAGATAATCATGCAGCTTGGACGGAAAAACCTTTTGAAAATAGTCAGAATAAAAGACATCGGCGCTTTTCTGGCGGATGACACCGCGGACGAAGCAGTGCTGCTGCCAAAGCGTGAGGTGCCTGCCGGAGCAATGGTCGGCGACAGTATCGAGGCATTCATTTACAAAGATTCCGAAGACAGACCAATAGCCACAACAAGCATCCCGCCGCTCGAAGTGGGGAGCGTTGCCGTGCTGCCTGTGTCCCAGGTGACGGACATAGGGGCATTCCTTGACTGGGGACTGCTCAAAGAACTGTTTCTCCCGTTCAAGGAGCAGATTCACAAGCTCCGCGCCGGCGACCGCGTCCCGGTCATCCTCTATATTGACAAAAGCAGCCGCCTTGCCGCATCGATGAAGATCCACGGCAGACTTTCGCCGGCCTGCCCCTACGAAAAAGACGACAAAGTCAGCGGCATAATCTACGAAATCCGCAAAGGCGTCGGCGCCTTTGTCGCGGTTGACGGAAAATACGGCGGCCTGATTCCCGCGCAGGAGCTGTACAAAAAAGTCAGGGTGGGAGAGAAAATCACCGCCCGCGTACTTAAAAAGCGCCCCGACGGAAAGCTTGACCTTAGCCCGCGCAGGAAAGCCTATTCCCAGATGAAGGACGACGCCGAAACCGTCATGGAGGCGATAAAAAGCTACGACGGAGAACTGCCGTTCACCGACAAGGCTTCGCCGGAGCAGATAAAAGCCGAACTCGGCATGAGCAAGGCCGCTTTTAAACGCTCAGTTGGAAAGCTCCTCAAAGAAGGCAGAATCGTCATCGGCAGCGACAGCATTTTTATCAAATAATCATTTTTTTAAATCTTGAAATCAGTTATAATAAGCGTATGGCAAAATCGGCAATACCTGTTTGCCGATCTATAGTTTCACATTTGGCGGAGCCCTTTATGAAATCAATTTACAGAAAAATTTTTACACTGTTTCTTGCTCTTTCACTGATTGCGGCATTATTCAGCTTTTTCCCTGAAAATGCAGAGGCAGATACCGATGAAAACTTCTATTTTTACAGAGCCGCGCTTGCAGAAATGCCAAATGGCGCTGCGCTCCAGTCGGCGTACGACAGCTTTCTCGATGCTGTGCAAAAGCTTCCCGAGGCTTTGGCACAGGGAAAAACCGAATCGGTCACAGGCGATATTTATTCACTCGGATTAAACACAAGCGAAATCACCGCAGTAAGAAACGCTATCGTCGGAGATCATCCGGAGTGCTTCTGGTACACGGGGAGCACCTCGGTCACTTCATACGGAAATATTATCAGGACAGTCATAACGAGATCCTCATTCAGCGCGGACGTGCTTCCTGGCTCCATCACCGCCTTCAATAATCGCGTCAACAGCATCCTTTCCGGCGCCTCAGGGCTTTCCTCGGATTATGAAAAAGCAAAGTATTTCCACGACTCCATCTGCCTGTCTGCCACTTATGTTACCGCCGCATCTTACAATCAGAGCGCATACAGTGCGCTGGTGCTCGGCGAAACCGTCTGCGCCGGCTATGCAAAGGCTTTTCAGCTCCTTTGTCAAAGGTCGGGCATTCAATGTCTGTATGTCGGAGGCCATGCCAATAATTCGCAGGACGCCAATCACGCATGGACCATTGTCCGGCTCGGCGGAAACTATTATCAGACCGACGTGACCTGGGATGACTGGATCGACAACAACACCGATGTCAGCGAGATTAATTATGACTATTTCAATCTGACTGACAGTGCTATGAATGAAAATCATACGGTGATATCCTACAGCAACGCCAGCTACGCTTTTTATCAGTACCTTCCCGCCTGCAATTCCACCGAATTGAATTATTATATCAAGAACGTGAATGACAGACGAATGCTCCGCGTGGCCTCCGGACAGAGCGGGTCTCTGACGGCGGCGGATCTGCTGTTTGCCCTGCAGAACCCTATAGACGATATCTGCAGAATATATGTAGAAAATCCCTCCGAAGTCGGGGCGGTTTCCAATGCCCTGTACTCAAATGCCGGAGAAATTCTTAATGCACTCGGTCTTTACAGAACTTCATACTACTATTCCTGCAGCTTTGGAAAACACGTTCTGACCGCGCAGCTCTTTACGAGCGCCGCCGGCTCGATTCACGGCAATCTGCCGGCGTCTGTCACCTCGGAGTATGATATATCCATAGTCGACTCGCTCGGAAATATCCTTTATACAAAGAGCATATCCGGTATCGGCGCGAGCTACACCGCCTACAATATCCCCGAAGGAACATATACCGTTATCGCGAGAAAGCAGGGAGAAATTCTCTGCGAGACTGAAACCGAAATAAGCGAGGGAGCGGAATTTGTTACTGTCGAATGCGATATCTATCCCGATACGGACCATGTCCACGTACACGTCTGGAGCGAAGGAGAAATAATCACTGAAGCCGGTCCCGGCATAAAGGGAGAAACCTGCTACAAATGCCTGAAATGCGGCGACGAAAGGACAGAATACACGCCGGCTCTCGCGGTTTCCGGCTCTTGCGGTGCGAACGCGGTCTGGTCGTATGAAGACGGCGTGCTCACCGTCAGCGGCACCGGCAGTATTAGAAGCTACACCAGAACCACAATGCCGTGGTATGAGCTGCTCGCGGATATTGAGGAAATCGTTATCGGCGATGGTATTACGTCCATAGGCAATTACGCCTTTGCAGGCTGTGAAAACGCCGAAAGCCTGACGCTCGGCGCCGCGGTTTCAAGCATCGGAATCAATGCCTTCTCCGGCTGCTCCGCTCTGGAAAGCGTCAGCCTGCCGGCTACTCTTACAAGCATAAGCAATTACGCATTCAATAACTGCACTTCGCTGTCACTGATTGAATTCAACAGTAACTCTGCCCCCGCGCTTGCCTCAAACGCCCTGGCAAATACAAGGGCGACAGCAATCTACAAAGCCACATGGACAGGCTTCGAGAAGGATAAATACGGTGGAAAGACTGTTTGGCTGGTCGATCACACTGCCGGAAAATGCGGCGCCACAAGCTACAGCCTTGACAGAGGCGTGATGACCATATCGGGAAAAGGCTCCATACGCGGCTACAGTAAGGGAGAAGCTCCGTGGTACGCCTACAGAGACGAAATTCTCGAGCTTATTATCGGAGGCGGCGTCACATCTGTCGGCAATTACGCTTTCTTCGGCTGCGGGAATCTCTCGGATATGACGCTCGGAAGTGGTGTGACCGCTATAGGAACCAGCGCATTCTACGGCTGTACGTCTTTGACAGAGGTGACATTCCCCGCCAGTCTGACGACTCTCGGAGCCTATGCTTTCAGCAATTGTTCAGGCATCACAGATCTGGTTTTCACCGGCCAGACGGCCCCCGCGTCGGTCAGCCCGACCGCGCTCAATACCGTAAAAGCAAAGGCACTATACCCGGATGCACAGAGCTGGGGAGAGTTTACAAAGACCGGCTACGGCGGCGCCATTTACTGGACGAACGACCCGGATGAGGAGATAACAGGGGGCGCCTGCGGAAACCAGGCCGCGTGGATACTGATTGACGGCACCCTGACCATATACGGTCAGAAAGGAACAAAGAGCTACAGCAGCAAAACCCAGGTTCCGTGGTATGAATACCGCGATGAAATCACCGCTATTGTAGTGGAGGACGGCATTACGTCCATCGGCAATTATTCCTTTATGGAATGCGCGAATGCGACGTCGGTGTACCTTGGCAATACCCTCACCTTTATCGGCGTCAACGCCTTTTCCACCTGCCGCGGGCTGACTGCGGTCACTATTCCGGAGACGGTGACAAAACTCAATGCCTACGCCTTCAACAAGTGCTCAGGCCTTACTGAAGTGATTATCACGAGGCCGATAGATCAGTTTGAGGTTTTCGCTTCCACCGCGTTTGCCAATACATCGATAAAAATAACAGAATAAAAAGTATCATACAAAAATGACAGAGTTCAGGCTGGGAATCGATATCGGCTCCACCACCGTAAAGGTGGCGCTTATCGACGGTCAAAACAAAATATTGTATTCGGACTACGAAAGGCACATGGCAAGGATCCAGGAGACCCTCGCCGTGCTTTTGTCACGGGCAAAAGACGTAGCCGGCTCCTGCGAGGTCTGCCCTGTCATTACGGGCAGCGGCGGTCTGAATCTTTCGAGGCTCCTGGGCGTGCCTTTTTCACAGGAAGTCGTATCGGTCGCGAGCGCAATAGAGTACTACGCGCCGCAGACGGACGTGGCGATAGAACTGGGCGGAGAAGACGCGAAAATCATTTATTTCACGGGCGGCGTCGACCAACGCATGAACGGCATCTGCGCCGGCGGAACGGGGTCTTTCATTGATCAGATGGCGGCGCTGTTGCAGACGGACGCGTCCGGGCTGAACGAATATGCGAAAGAATATAAGGCGATATACCCGATAGCGGCGCGTTGCGGCGTCTTCGCAAAGAGCGATATCCAACCGCTGATAAACGAAGGCGCGTCAAAACCGGACCTTTCCGCGTCCGTTTTTCAGGCCGTGGTCAATCAGACCATCAGCGGCCTGGCGTGCGGAAAACCCATTCGCGGAAAAGTAGCCTTTCTCGGCGGCCCGCTGCATTTCCTGACGGAGCTTAGGACAGCTTTTGTACGCACGCTTTCACTTACTCCCGATGAAACGATAGTGCCCGAAAACTCGCATCTTTTCGCCGCGATTGGAGCGGCAATGACGATAGAAGAAGAGGTAGAAAGAGGCGACGCGGTCGTAGTCGGCCTGGATGAGCTCATCGAAAAACTCAGCCGCGGCATCGCAATGGATTTTGAAATAAAACGCCTCGAGCCCATATTCGCCGATGAAACGGATTACGAATTATTCAGAAAGCGCCACGACGCCTATAAGGTCAGACGCAGAAGTCTGGCAGAATACAGCGGCGCCTGCTTCCTCGGTATTGATGCCGGCTCCACCACCACAAAGCTGGCGCTGGTGGGAGAGGAAGGAGAGCTGCTCTGGTCTTTCTATGATAATAACAACGGCAGTCCGCTTGCAACGGCAATCAGAGCAATAAAAGAGATAAAAGATCAGATGCCGGAAGCCGCATATATAGCCGGAAGCTGCTCCACGGGCTACGGCGAAGCCCTGCTGAAAGCCGCGTTTATGCTTGACCGCGGCGAGGTCGAGACGATAGCCCATTACACCGCCGCCATGTTTTTCAATCCAGACGTGGACTGTATTCTCGATATCGGCGGTCAGGATATGAAGTGCATCAGGATAAAGGACGGCGCCGTGGATTCCATTATGCTCAACGAAGCCTGCTCCTCGGGCTGCGGCTCTTTTATAGAGAACTTTGCCAATTCCATGGGCTATGCCGTCCGCGACTTTGCTCGCGAGGCGCTGTTCGCGAAAAACCCGGTAGACCTGGGTACCCGCTGCACCGTCTTTATGAATTCAAACGTAAAGCAGGCGCAGAAAGAAGGCGCGCCGGTCAGCGACATTTCCGCCGGACTGGCTTATTCCGTTATCAAAAACGCTCTTTACAAGGTGATTAAAATTTCCGACGCGCGTGACCTCGGAAAAAACATCGTGGTTCAGGGCGGCACGTTTTATAACGACGCCGTTCTCAGAAGTTTTGAAAAGATAGCCGGCTGTGAGGCAATCAGACCAGACATCGCGGGCATCATGGGAGCCTTCGGCGCGGCGCTGATAGCGCGAAGCGAGCGCGGTGAAAAGAGCGGAATGCTCCCCCTCGAAGAAATAATAAATCTGGAATACAGCTCGTCTCTGACCAGGTGCGGTGGCTGCGGGAATAATTGTCTGCTCACGATAAATCATTTCCCGGGCGGCAGGAATTTTGTCAGTGGCAACCGCTGTGAAAAAGGTCTCGGCAGGGAAAAAGCCTCGGCCAAAGTGCCGAATTTGTTTGAATACAAATATCACAGGATATTCGATTACGAGCCTCTCTCCGTCGCCGACGCCCCGCGTGGCACGGTGGGAATGCCGCGAGCGCTCAATATTTATGAGAACTATCCATTCTGGGCGGTCTTTTTTAAAAAGCTCGGTTTCAGGCTGATCCTTTCGCCGCAGAGCAGCAAAAAAATCTACGAGCTGGGCATGGACTCCATCCCCAGCGAATCCGAATGCTACCCGGCGAAGCTGACGCACGGGCACGTCCAGTGGCTCATCAATCAGGGCATTAAAAATATTTTCTATCCCTGCGTTTTCTACGAGCGCGTAGAAATAGAGGGCGTACAGAACCATTTCAACTGCCCGATGGTCATTTCCTACCCGGAAAACATAAAGCATAATGTGGACGACATTTCAAGGCAGAATATCAATTTTATGCGGCCGTTTATGTCGTTTGAAAGCGAAAAAGTCCTGGCCGACAGGCTGACGGTCTTTTTCAGGGACAAACTCTCCGTTCCGGAAGCGGAGACCAGAGCCGCCGCGGCCGCCGGATGGCGGGAACTGCTCCTCTGCCGCGACGATATCCGCAGGAAGGGCGAGGAAGCCATAGAGTGGTGCCGAAACAACGACGCGCACGGAATAGTGTTGGCGGGCAGACCCTACCATGACGACCCGGAGGTCAATCACGGAATACCGGAACTGATTACGTCATACGGACTGGCCGTGCTGACCGAGGACAGCATTTCCCATATCGCGACTCCGGAGCGCCCGATAATAGTAAACGACCAGTGGTCTTTCCACTCGCGCCTCTACGCCGCGGCGCAATACGTCAAGCAGACGGATTTTCTGGACCTGATCCAACTCAATTCCTTCGGCTGCGGCCTCGACGCCGTTACCGTGGACCAGGTGAGCGATATCCTGACGGGCTCCGGAAAGATTTTTACCGTACTGAAAATAGACGAGGTCAACAATCTCGGCGCGGCGCGTATCCGCATTCGTTCGCTGCTTTCGGCCATAAAGATAAAACGCCGCGACTGCCACAGCCGCAGTATCGAGTCGTCGGCCTATGAGCGCAGCGTCTTTACCCCCGAAATGAAACAGGCGGGCTATACCATCTTGGCGCCGCAGATGTCGCCGATTCATTTTGACCTGCTGATACCCACTCTCAGAAACTTCGGATATAATATCGTCATACCCGAGACCAACGGAAAGGAAGCCATTGACCTCGGGCTGAAATACGTCAACAACGACGCCTGCTATCCGTCGCTTATCGTGGTGGGGCAGTTTATGAGCGCGGTGCTGTCCGGAAAATATGACACGGACCGGCTGGCTATTCTCATCACACAGACCGGCGGAAGCTGCCGCGCGTCCAATTACATAAGCTTTATCAGACGCGCTCTGGAAAAGGCGGGGCTCGGTCATGTGCCGGTAATATCGCTCAACGCGAACGGAATGGAAAAGAACCCCGGCTTTACATACAGCGCACCGATGGTGGTCAGAGCCCTGCAGGCGATAGTCTACGGAGACCTCTTTATGCGCATGGTCTACCGTATGCGCCCCTATGAACTCGAAAAGGGCGCGACGGACGCGCTTCACGAAAAATGGCTGAAAATATGCAAAGATTCGCTGCTGGACGGCAAATACGGAATGAGACGTTTTAAGAAAAATTGCCGCGCAATGGTCGGGGAATTCGACGCCATCCCGATAGACGAGAACCTGAAAAAGCCCCGCGTGGGAATAGTGGGAGAGATTCTGGTCAAGTTTCTCCCCCTGGCCAATAATTATCTGGTCAATCTGCTGGAGAGCGAGGGCGCGGAAGCGGTCATGCCGGACCTTTTGGATTTTCTTTCATACTGCGCCTTTAACCTCGACTACAAATCAAAATATCTCGGAGGCTCAAAGCTCAACAAGCTCATAGGAAACGCCGCCGTCTCCGGGCTGAACCGTATCAGGGCCGCCGCGGCATACGCGCTCGAAAAGAGCCGCCATTTTACGGCGCCGAGCAGTATCAGAAAGCTTGCCGCCCACGCAAAAAAATACATTTCCATGGGAAATCAATACGGAGAGGGCTGGTTCCTCACCGGCGAAATGGTAGAGTTGATGGAGGAGGGAATAAACAATATCGTTTGCGCCCAGCCCTTCGGCTGCCTGCCTAACCACGTTTGCGGAAAAGGCGTAATAAAGGAGCTCAGCGCCGCGTTCAAAGATTCCAATATCATTGCGATTGATTACGATCCCGGCGCCAGTGAGGTCAATCAGCTTAACCGCATCAAGCTGATGCTTTCCACTGCAAAGAAAAGATTATAAAAAACAGGAGGCAACCGCCTCCTGCTTTTTTGTGTTTGAAAGTATGTTATTTCAGTACTCCGTCCACTGCCCCGGTGGAAAAAACGGTCTCATAGTGTTCTTTGTAGTAGGACTCGGAATTGCTGCTGTGGCCTATCTGAATGCCGTATTCGACGACAGAATTACAGACCTTTTCAAAGTTTTCATCCGCCGGCTCGTTCTTAAGAACGAGATAATAGTGCTTCGTGGCGGGATTGAGATACAGAGCGCTGTCGCCGGTGAAAATCCGTTTCAGTACGGCACAGGCAAGCTTCACGCCCTGAAGGTCGCGGAAGCCGAAGATACCGGAAACAGAGGAGTCTTCCTCCGAAGAGTCCTCATCGGAGTCCTCGTCATCTGAAAAAATACCGTCGAGATGCATGGCGCCCAGGATCTTTTCGAGGGACTTAAGAAGCTCCTCGGGTCTCGGGCGGGACTTGAAGCGGTTCGCCGCTTCCTGGGGGTCGTCTACCTTTGTGATGATGACCGTGAGCGAATCCCTGGCGGCCGGAATGGCCTCTATCATCACAGGGACGTTCTCGGTATAAAAGTCAAATTCATCGCCGGCTTCTCTCAGGACGTCCGCAAAAAGCTTGCGGGCCTTGTCGCTGCCGCCGAAAAAGTCCTTTATGGTGAGGTGCCTGTCCTCAAAATCACTCCGGTAAAGAGTGCATTTTATTTGGTTTTCACTGACACGTTCGATTTTCATATCCATAGTGTATATAGTTTTGCCTGAAAAGGCAAGCGGCAGATGTAACATTTTAGAAAGTTTTTATTATATGAGTACTCCTCCGAAGGCGCACCCGGGGCGAAAAAGGCGCAAAAGTCCGCGAAAAACGGCGGCCTGTTTACTTGACGGACACGGCCGCCCACATTATAATACTGTAGAATAAAAGCAAAAGAGGAAGATTTATGTCAGAAGAAAGAATCCCGGAAACAATCGAAAATAAAGACGAGACCACCGAAAAGGTTTCGCGCAATTTTATCGAAACATTTATAGATAAGGATCTGGCAGAGGGCGTTTACGACCATGTCCACACCCGCTTTCCCCCGGAACCTAACGGCTATCTGCATATCGGTCACGCAAAGGCCGTTTTGCTCAGCTACGGCATCGCGCAGCAATACGGCGGCAAATTCAACCTGCGCTTTGACGACACAAACCCCACAAAAGAAAAATCGGAATTCGTCGAATCCATAAAATCCGACGTCGCATGGCTCGGCGCGGATTGGGAAGACAGGCTGTTTTTCGCCTCGGATTATTTTGACAGGATGTATGAGTGCGCGGTCGGGCTTATCAAAAAAGGCAAAGCCTTCGTCTGCGATTTGACTGCTGATCAGATAAAGGAATACCGCGGCACGCTCACCGAGCCCGGTAAAGACAGCCCATACAGAAACCGCAGCATAGAAGAAAATCTCGAGCTTTTCGAGGGAATGAAGGCCGGCAGATATCCCGACGGCAGCCGTGTGCTGCGTGCAAAGATTGACATGGCCTCGCCCAATATCAACATGCGCGACCCCGTCATTTACCGCATCGCCAGGCTGACTCATCACAACACCGGCGACAAATGGTGCATCTATCCCATGTACGATTTCGCGCATCCGCTCGAGGACGCTTTTGAGGGCATCACGCATTCGCTCTGCACACTCGAATTCGAAGACCACAGACCGCTCTATGACTGGTTTGTGCGTGAGTGCGGGTTTGAAATGCCGCCCAGGCAGATTGAATTTGCAAAGCTTTATCTCAAAAACGTCGTGACCGGAAAGCGTTATATCAAAAAGCTGGTGGAGGACGGTATAGTGGACGGCTGGGACGATCCCAGACTGGTCAGTATCAGCGGACTTCGTCGCCGCGGATATACCCCGGAAGCCATAAAGATGTTCGTGGAGATGTCCGGCATCAGCAAGAGCCAGTCCGTGGCCGAGATGCCCGCGCTGGAGTACTGCATCCGCGAGGACCTCAAGCTCAAAAAGCCGCGTCTGATGGCTGTGCTTGACCCCGTATAGGTAATCCTCGACAATTATCCCGATGGACAAATAGAGTATCTCGACGCCGCCAATAACCTCGAAAACGAGGAGCTCGGCAGCCGCAAGCTGCCATTTGGAAGGGAGCTTTATATCGAGAGAGAAGATTTTATGGAGGAGCCTCCGAAGAAATATTTCAGGCTGTTCCCCGGAAATGAAGTGCGCCTGATGAATGCGTACTTTGTAAAGTGCGTCGGACTTGAAAAGGACGAAGACGGAGAAATTACCGCCATTCACTGCACCTACGATCCCGAAACCAAAAGCGGCAGCGGCTTTGAGGGCCGCAAGGTTAAAGGCACTATCCACTGGGTTTGCGCGCAGACCGCAAAACAGGCGTATGTGCGTCTTTACGAGAATATTATCGACGAGGAAAAAGGCGTTTACAATGAGGATGGAGAGCTGAATCTCAACCCTCAGTCCCTCACCGTCAGACAGGCGTATGTCGAACCGGCGCTCATGGAAGCGCGTCCGGAGGACAGGTTCCAGTTTGTCCGCAACGGCTATTACGTGGCGGATCTAAAGGATTCACGCCCCGGCGCTCCGGTTTTTAACCGCATTGTTTCCCTGAAGAGCTCATTTAAGCTTCCGAAGCAGGAATAAATACTGTTTCATACTATTAAAACACGGCGGATATCGGGATGACCCGGCTCCGCCGTTTTTTGAAATTTTTCTCCGGAAAACCGTTATATAACCCTTGACAAACAAACATCCGTTCGGATATTATATAGGAGTCATGTATTATATCTGCATTGATTTAAAATCATTTTACGCCTCGGTGGAGTGCGTGGAGCGCGGCCTTGACCCGATGACTACGAATCTCGTCGTGGCGGACCCGACCAGGACAGACAAGACCATCTGCCTGGCGGTATCCCCATCCATGAAAGCCATGGGCGTAAAAAACCGCTGCCGGGTTTTTGAGATTCCGCAGAACATCAGGTATATCATGGCGCCGCCGCGCATGCAGCTTTATATAGATTACGCCGCGGAGATTTACGGCATATATATCAGATATATCTGCCCGGATGATATACACGTTTATTCCATAGACGAGGTTTTTATCGACGTCACCGGATATATGCGGCGTATGAATATGAATGCGCGTCAGATAGCCGTCTTTCTGATGGAGCGCGTCAGAGAGGAGCTGGGCATCCGCGCCACCTGCGGCATCGGCACCAATATGTATCTGGCAAAGATTGCGCTGGACATTACCGCAAAGCACGCCGAAGACTTTATCGGCTTTCTGGACGAAGAATCCTATATCGACACGCTGTGGGATCACAGGCCGCTCTGCGATTTCTGGATGATAGGGCCGCGCACCATGGACAGGCTCGCAAAGTACGGAATACATACCATGCGGGATATTGCGGCGGCGGATGAGGACTTTCTGTACGGTCTTTTCGGTAAGGACACGGAGCTGCTCATAGACCACGCGTGGGGGCGGGAGCCCTGTACCATAGCGGACATAAAGGCATACGTCAGAAAGAGCAGATCGGTTTCCACGAGCCAGGTTCTGCCGCGTGATTACAGCTTTGATGAGACGGAAATCATTGTGCGCGAAATGACGGAGGCCGTGTGTCTGGATTTGCTCAAAAAAAAGCTTGTTACCCGTTCGGTATCCGTGACGATAGATTACAAGGCCGGCGCGTCGTTTGGATATGACGATGACGTAAAAATCGACCACCGCATCGGAACAATCCGGATAAAGCACACCGTCGGCACCGCTTCTTTTGAGACGCCAACCAATGCCGACACGCAGATTGTGCCTGCTATTGTGGACGCATACAGGCTGACGGCGCACAGAGATGTGCCCGTGCGGCGCGTCACCATTTCCTGCGGCGAGGTCTCGGAAGACACGGGCATTCATCAGATGAGTCTTTTTGAAATGCAGGAACAGGAGCCTGCGGAGCACAAACGTCTTCGAAAGGAGATAATTGCCCTTCAAAAGAAATTCGGCAAAAACGCCATTCTGAAGGGAACCGATCTGCAGGAGGGTGCGACAGCGATGGAACGGAATTCCCAGATAGGCGGGCACAAGGCATAAAAATCGAGGTTGTATTATGACGGAAAGATACAAAATGACGAGGCTTGAGCGGGCAAAGCAGTTCGCGCCGTTCGATGCGCTTACCGGACTCGGCAGAGCCCTGAAGGCAAAAGAAGAAGAATACACGGCGGTCGCGCACCACGTGCTGTCCGAGGACGAGATAGAGCACATCAGCGCGGAGCTCGGCGTGCTCGAGGCGGGAGACGGCATAGAGGTGGAATATTTCTGCGAGGGGCGGTATTTCTGTGCGCAGGGCAGCGTTTCACGCGTTAATTCCGTAAGGCGCATTCTCACGATAGCGGGGTCTGACGGCGCCGGATTTGATTTGAATATTCCGTTCGTGGATATCCGCGACATAAAAAGAAGCGGAGAATAAACGCTGATTTTTTGACAATTCCTCCAAAAAAATGTATAATACCATGGTTATAATTTTCTTCTGAAAAAAGGGGGAACGTTATGAAATATCGTTTGCATACCAATATGGGAGAAGTCCTGGTTGACAGCGACGTCATCGCCGCCTACGCGGGCTCCATCGCCGTCGAGTGCTTTGGCATTGTCGGTATGGCCTCAGTCAATGTAAAGGACGGCATCGTAAATCTTCTCAAGAAAGAGCATCTCGGAAACGGAATAAAAGTCACAATAGAAGAAAACCGCATTTCTCTGGAGTTCCACGTGATTGTTTCCTACGGCGTGAGCATTTCCGCGGTTTCGCAGAATCTTGCCGAGACAGTCAAATACAAAGTTCAGGAATTCACCGGCGCGGCTGTTGACAGTGTCAATGTATTTGTCGAAGGCGTCCGTATCATAGACTGATTGGAGGAGCGTAAAAAGTGTCTAAATTAGTTATTGATGCGCAGCAGCTTCGTCAAATGCTTTTTGCCGGAGCCAAAAATCTCGAAGACAACAAAGACTGGATTAATGATCTGAACGTTTTCCCCGTTCCGGACGGAGATACCGGCACCAATATGACTCTTACGGTTCTTTCGGCGGTCAGGGAGGTTCAGAATGTAAGCGACCTTAATATGGAAAACCTCGCAAAGGCCATTTCCTCCGGTTCGCTTCGCGGCGCCAGAGGCAATTCCGGCGTTATCATGTCCCAGCTTTTCCGCGGTTTCACAAAAGAAATCAAAGAAAGGGATTCTCTGGACAAGCCCGCCGTCGCCGCCGCTTTTGCGAGAGCCTCCGAAATAGCCTATAAGGCCGTTATGAAGCCCAAAGAAGGCACTATTCTCACAGTCGCCAGGGGCATGGCTGAAAAGGCGGGAGAGCTTTGCGGCGACGAGTCGATGGATCTTGAGACCTTTTTCAGCGAGATTATCAAATCCGGCGACGTCACGCTGGAGCACACCCCGGAGCTGCTGCCCGTCCTGAAACAGGCCGGCGTCGTGGACTCCGGCGGTCAGGGACTTATGGTCTTCTTAAAGGGCGCTTATGCGGCGTTCACCGGCCAAAAGGTAGACGTCAGCTTTGAGACCACGGCAAAAGGCACCTCCGCCACCATCACGGTCGAGGACGATGGTCTGGGCGACATCAAATACGGCTACTGCACGGAATTTCTCATAAATGCCGGCGACAAATATAACGACGATGAGGAACTTCACTTCAAAGCATATCTGGAATCCATCGGAGACTGCGTCGTGGTAGTTTCTGATGACGATATTGTGAAGGTTCACGTTCACACCAATGACCCCGGTCTTGCCATCCAGAAGGGTCTTTCATACGGTTCGCTTTCCCGCATGAAGATTGACAATATGCGCGAGGAGCACGAGGAAAAGCTGATTCGCAATGCTTCGGCGATAGCGGCGGAGCAGGCAAAGGCGCCGGCAGAGCACAAGGAATACGGCTTTGTCGTGGTTGCGGCCGGCAGCGGCCTGGCTAATATCATAAAGGAGCTCGGTGCTAACGCAGTTATCGAAGGCGGTCAGACCATGAACCCCAGCACGGACGATTTCGTAAAGGCCGTATCAAAAATCAACGCCGACAAGATTTTTATTCTTCCAAACAATAAGAATATCATTCTCGCGGCGGAGCAGTCTGTGTTCCTGGTAGAGGACAAAAAGCTCATCGTAGTACCCACCACCACCGTTCCGCAGGGCATCACTGCCATGCTGACCTTTGACCCCGACATTACCGACGAGGAAAACCTCGAAGCCATGAAAGAGGCTATCGGCATGGTCAAAACCGGACAGGTTACCTATGCGGTCAGAGATACCAATATCAACGGAACCGAGGTTCACGAAAATGACATCATGGGTATCGGAGATCATTCCACACTGCTCGCCATTGGCCGCGATATAAACCGCGTTTCCCGCGAGATGGTAGACGCTATGACGGACGAGGACTCCGGCATGATCAGCATCTACTACGGCGAAAACGTCACTCAGGAAGAAGCTGAAAATCTCGCCTCAGACATCGGAGAGGCGCATCCGGACTGCGACGTGGAGCTGCACAGCGGCGGCCAGCCGGTTTACTACTACGTGATTTCGGTGGAATAATCATTGCAGACTTTTATCGCGGGCTTTTCGGCGGAATCACCGGAAAGCCCTTTTTCAAAAAAGGACAGTCATGTACAGAGAATCAGACCCCATATCGGTATTAAAGGGAGTGGGCGACAAAACAGAGCTGGCTTTAAAAAAACTCGGCATTCAGACGGTGGGAGACCTGCTGATGCATCTGCCTGTCAGATATGAGGATTTTGAACCGGCTGCGGACATAGATGAGGCGCACGCAGGGCGCGTTGTGGCGGCGCGCGGGATAATATATTCCGCCCCCATGCTTCGCCGCACCGGCAGGCGCACCATGCTCACAACCACCGCCGTTTGCAACGGTATTCTCTTTAATCTGATCTGGTTTCACATGCCGTATCTCAAAAACAAACTCAAAAAAGGCAGCGAGTTTGTTTTTCGCGGAAAGCTCATTAAAAACCGCTTCGGTTACGGCTTTGAGCAGCCGCTGATTTATTCCGTGAGCGAATATGACGAAATGGCCGGCACGCTTCAGCCCGTTTTCCGCTCTTCGAGCGGGCTTTCCGGTGCGAAAATTCACAAGCTCATAAAAGAAGCCATCGAAAATATCATCCCGGAGCCGGATCCGCTTCCGCTGTTTATTCGCGATAAATATGGGCTGATGGAACGCATGGACGCTGTAAAGGCACTGTGCTTTCCGGAGCGCAGACAGGATATCATTCCGGCCAGGCGCAGACTTGTTTTCGGTGAGTTCCTTGACTTTATTATAGGAATAAGAAAACTCAGGGAGGAAACCAATGCTCTCCCTAATACCTATGATTTCAGCCGCGGTGAGATTACGGAGCGTTTTCTGGCCTCGCTGCCCTATGAGCTGACAGGAGCGCAAAAAAAAGTTTTGTCGGAGGTTCGGGCGGATTTGACCGGCCCGACCCTGATGAAGAGACTGATTCAGGGCGATGTCGGCTCCGGAAAGACAATTATCGCGCTGCTGGCGCTTATGCTGGCGGCGGAGAACGGATATCAGGGCGCTATCATGGCACCTACGGAGGTGCTGGCAAAGCAGCACTATGAAAACTTCTCCGCGATGTTCAGCGAATACGGCGTTCCTTTCGGCCTTACTCTGCTGACCGGCAGTATGACGGTGAAGGAAAAACGCGAGGCCTACGAGCGTATCGCGGCGCACGAAACGGATATCATCATAGGGACGCACGCGCTTATTTCCGAAGGCGTAAAATATGACAGGCTGGCGATTGTCATTACAGACGAGCAGCACCGTTTCGGCGTCAGGCAGCGCGACCGTCTCGCAGCAAAAGCGGAAGAGAGCGATGCGGGCAGGGGCGGCCAGCCGCACGTGCTGGTTATGAGCGCCACGCCCATTCCGCGCACGCTGGCCATCATCGTATACGGCGATCTGGATTTATCCATTATCGATGAAATGCCAAAAGGCCGCATTCCGGTCAAAAACTGCGTTGTGGGGCAGAATTACAGAAAGAGGTCATATGATTTCATCCGCGACCAGGTTCGCGCCGGACATCAGGCATACGTAGTCTGCCCGAAGGTCAATAATGAGGAGGAGTCCGAGGGCGAAAATGTTGTCGACTATACAGAGATACTGCGTGAAAATCTGCCGCCGGCTATTCGCGTGGAATACCTGCACGGCAAAATGCGCCCGTCCGAAAAAGAAGACATTATGGAAAGATTTCTCTCCGGAGAAATACAGGTGCTCGTATCCACCACCGTCATTGAGGTTGGAGTGGATGTATCAAATGCTACAGTAATGATGATAGAGGACGCTGAGCGCTTTGGACTGGCGCAGCTTCACCAGCTTCGTGGCAGAGTAGGGCGCGGAAGCGCACAGTCCTACTGCATTTTTATCAATGGCTCGGGAGACCCGGAAAAGCAAAAACGCCTTGAAATACTCAATAATTCAAACGACGGCTTCAAAATAGCGAGCGAAGACCTGAAGCTCCGCGGTCCGGGAGATATCTTCGGCATCAGACAAAGCGGAGCGCTGCAGTTTGCAATAGGAGATATCTACACCGACAGTGCCATACTGAAAGAAGCCGCAGAAGCCGCCGATCTCATGATGAAACAATAAAAAATTTTTGAACGGTTTGTGATGAATGTCAGCAAACCGTTTATTTATGCGGATTTTCACCGTAAAAAATTTTTTGAAAATTTTATTGACTTTAGTATGCTAATGTGCTAATATGCTGCTATGCTAAATTATCAAATCTGCCGGAGGCAGAGAAAAAAACGGAGGAAGTTATGAAAAAACTATTAGCAGCTATTTTAGCACTTGTCATGGTTCTCTCTCTTGCTGCCTGCGGCGAGGATGCTGAAACTCAGACTGACACTCAGGATGCCGGCCAGACAACTGAGGCTCAGGAAGCCGAGAAGGTCACCTTTACCGTCGGTTTTGATGCCGAGTGTCCGCCTTTCGGATTTATGGACGGCGAAGGCGGCTACACCGGATTCGATCTGGAGCTTGCCGAGGCGGCATGCTCTATCTACGGATGGGAGCTGGTAAAGACCCCTATCGACTGGGACGCAAAGGACGTTGAGCTCAACGGCGGTGCCATCGACTGCATCTGGAACGGCTTTACCATCAACGGCCGTGAGAACGATTATGAATGGAGCATCCCTTATTGCGACAATTCACAGGTTATCGTAGCCAAGGCGAGCGCAGGCATCACCACTCTTGCCGATCTTGCCGGAAAGACCGTAGGCGTTCAGGCCGCATCTGCCGCTCTCGATGTTCTCCAGGATCCGGAAGGACGCAAGGACATTGCCGATACCTTCGCAGCTCTTCAGGAATTCCCTAACTACAACAACGCATTCCTTGATCTGGAAGCCGGCGTTATCGACGCGGTCGCCATGGATATCGGAGTAGCCAATTATCAGATCGCTACCCGTGAAGGAGAATACGTCATCGTGGAAGAGGCTCTTTCTTCCGAACAGTACGGCGTAGGCTTCAAACTTGGAAATACAGAGCTTCGCGACAAGATTAATGACGCTCTTAAGCAGCTCACCGAGGACGGCACCGTTGCCGCGCTGGCTGAGAAGTACGAAATCACAGATATGATTATTTTGAAATAAAACGAATAAGCTGCCATCTTAAACGTTTTAAATCCGGAGTATTATGGAAATAAGTTCAATCCTTTTACAACTTCTGGGAGGATTCGGAAAGAGCATGGGTATATATTTTCTTACCCTGCTCTTTTCCCTGCCGCTCGGTATGCTCGTAGCCCTGGGCAGAATGTCTAAAAAACCTCTTGTCAGAGGTCCCATCATTTTCTACATTTCGCTGATGCGCGGTACACCGCTGATGCTTCAGCTCATATTCGTTTACTACATGCCTTATGCGCTGTTTGGGTGGACGCTTTCGCCGGGATGGCGTTTTTATGCAGTTATCATCGCATTCGTGATTAATTACGCCGCGTATTTCGCAGAGATATTCCGTTCCGGAATCCAGTCCGTCCCTACGGGGCAGTATGAAGCCGCCGACGTGTTGGGTTACAGCAGAAGGCAGACCTTTATGGGGATTATTCTGCCTCAGGTCATAAAGCGCATACTGCCTTCGGTCACAAACGAGATTATCACTCTCGTAAAAGACACCTCGCTGGCTTTCGCCATCGCCTATGTAGAGATGTTCACAATAGCAAAACAGATAGTGGCGCGTGAATCAAACCTCGTGGCGCTTATCGTGGCGGGACTTTTCTACTACGTCTTCAATTACGCCGTGGCCGCCGTTATGAACCGCTTTGAGAAAAAGCTTTCATACTATAAGATTTGACGGAGGGGTTATGAGCGTTCTTGAGATAAAAAACATTGTAAAATCCTTTGGCGGAAAAACCGTTCTGAAAGACATTTCGCTTTCCGTGGAAAAAGGCGAGGTGGTGGCCATTATCGGACCGTCCGGCTCCGGAAAGTCCACGCTGCTGCGTTGCGCCACTCTTCTTGAAAAAATGAACGGAGGCACCCTTTCCTACGGAGATTTGCAAGTCGTTACCGCCGGCCCTGACGGCAAAAGCATTTATGCCGACAAGGATATTATCAAACAGGCGAAACAGAGATTCGGTCTGGTGTTCCAGAATTTCAACCTTTTCCCGCACAGAAACGTGCTGCAAAACATTATCGACGCCCCGATCAAGGTGCAGATGAGGAACAGGGACGAGGTCACGGCTGAGGCAATGGAGCTGCTTCAAAAGATGGATCTGGCCGACAGAGGAGACGCCTATCCGTGCGAGCTTTCCGGCGGACAGCAGCAGAGGGTATCAATAGCGAGGGCTCTCGCGATGAAGCCCGAAGTCCTGTTTTTTGACGAACCCACTTCGGCGCTGGACCCGGAGCTGACACAGGGTGTTCTGCGTACCATCAAGGCGCTTGCCGAGCTCAAGATGACCATGGTTATTGTCACGCACGAAATGGCTTTTGCCCGCGATGTGGCCGACAGGGTGGTCTTTATGGACCAGGGATTTATAGTGGAGGAAGGCGCTCCGGAGGATGTCATCGGCAATCCGAAATCGGAGAGGACAAAGGCGTTTCTCAGCATTTTTAAAGATTGAATTTTCTGTAATGATATTCTATAATTTCCCTTGATATGGCAACATCAAGAAAAAGGAAACCAAAACAATCATATACCGGACTTTTGATATGCCTTGCTGTCATCATCGCCGTGGCAGTGGGCATTATCTTTATTTTTGGCAGGAAAACCCCTATGGATCCTGTCGTTTTTTCCTATGAACATGACGACGCAACTTATGAGGGTGATGCTGTTATTCCCATGGGCATTATCATCGGCGGCAAGGACGTCGGAGGAATGACAAAGACGCAGGCGCGGGGCATTATCGAGTCAATGTATGAAGAACCCGAAAATCAGTCCGTCGAGGTGGTTTTTGACGAAAAAACGGTCACCACTTCGCTTGACAGACTGGGCGTGAGCTGGGGCATTAACAGCGCCATAAACCAGGCTATCACCCTGGGAAAAGGCGGCGGTCTGATTCAGCGCTACAAGACTCAGAAGGCGCTTTCGCTGTCTCCGTACCGCATTGAGATTTCAAAGACTCTTGACAGAAACGAAATAAAGGATTTTGTTCAAAATCAGGCGGCGCAGATTGATGTGGAGCCTGTAGACGCGGCGCTTTCCAGAGAGGACGGCGAATTTGTCGTTACCGCCGGCAAAAACGGGCGCAAGGTCAATGTGTCGGTTACCATAGGCCGTATTCTGGAGGCCTTTTACAATCACGAAAAAAACAGTACGCTCAGAGTGGAAGCTGCTATGAATGAGGCTTTACCAGGAGTCACCACAGAAGATGTTTCGTCTATCCATGACCTTTTGGGGGCATACACCACCACCTACAGGAAGAAAGATAATGAACGCACGGACAGATGCATTAATATCGAAGTCGCCACGGCCAATATCAACGGCAAAATTCTGATGCCGGGCGAGTCCGTGTCCACTAGCGATATGATGAAAGAACGCATTGCCGAAAACGGCTACGCCACGGGAGGACAGTATGTAAACGGCCAGCTCGAGGACGCCATAGGAGGCGGAGTCTGCCAGGTGGCGTCCACCCTCTACAACGCGCTCCTTCGCAGCGAGCTTCAGATAGACCGCCGGCAGAATCATTCGCTGCTTGTCTCTTATGTGGACCCGTCGTTTGACGCCGCCATCGCCACGGGCTCAAAGGACCTTGTATTTACCAACAATCTCGATAATCCTGTTTTTGTCAGCGGAGAGACCGACGGATACGAGGTTTCTTTCCGCATTTACGGCACCGAGTATCGCAGCTCCACACATTCCGTCACTTATAAGAGCGTGGAGGAAAGACGTCTCAAATCCGAGGACATCATAGTGGAAGACTATGATATGTACATTGGCGAGACCAAAAAAGAAGGCACCACCCACGACGAGGTGTGGTCTCATCTCGAAATGATAGTTTATGAGGACGGGCAGGAGGTTTCGCGCACCACGCTTCACAGCGACTACTATATGCCATCCCGGGCAAAGATTCACAAGGGCATGAAGCCAAAGGAAACGGAGCCCGCTCAGACGGAGACTACAGCCGCGCCGGAATCGTCGTCAGCCGCGGATAACGGGTAATTATCGTAGGTTTATCAAGGCATTTTCAAAACAAATGAAATCAAAAAAACGCGGGAGCAGGCAGCTCCGTGTTTTTTTATAGATGTTGGTCTAAAGGGGACTCGACGTATTCCACGATATTTTCAATCCGACACCGGAGTACCCGGCATAAATCATTGAGCGTGGTCGTCGTCAGCGGCTTTCCGTGCCGCAGCTTGTCAATGGTCGCGCTGGAAATATTGTGTTTATTTATTAAAGTATATGTGGATTCGGAAGACTTTTTCAGAGTGTTCCAAAAAGGCTCGTAACTGATCATCTTTTCTCCTTCGATACACGCCGTGAATTGCCGATAGGGTTATTGTCAATTAAAGGAATTGCCTTGACTATGGTCATTATAATGACTATAATTGAAATGATTTTTTATTCAGATGATAAATCAAAGGAACTAACGGAGTAAAAATCATCTTGCACGGCGCATATTACGCTGCAAATGCACCAAGTTCGGTACAGGGCGGGGAGTAGAATAAAAACCACTTTAAAAAACAGTTTTTATCGGCGTTTGAAGAACATGGATCCATGTGTCATACTCTTTGATGAAAAGGACAGGTTGTACTTTGAAGAGGCAAAACGAGAACTGAAAAAACAGGATTATCAGCTTATGAATGTAAATGAATGCGCTATTATTAGCCCGGAGGACTATCAGATCAGCGCAAAGGAAGCGGGATTCCATGCACCTGAAGACGTAAGAGTTGGCGATTTGTTAATGGATGATGAGGAAAAGAAAAGTCATATCACTCTTGTAAAACTAAATCGATTGTTAGCGCAAGTCAATGAACGGACTATTCTGGTCATTACGTACAATGATTTATATAGGAGGTTAAATATGAGTGATCTAGTTTATCATTATTGCTCCATAGAGTCTTTTATAAAAATAGTGGAAGGCAAGTCTCTGAAATTCTCCGATATCAAAAAATCTAACGATTATAGGGAAATAGAATTACTGTGGCAATACTATTCAGAATACATTGAAAAGAATTCAAACAATCCATGCGTGAAGTCTTCTTTAAAGCATTTCAAGGACGAGCAGATGAATGTAACAGATTTTTTAGTATGTTGCTTCTCAAATACTAAAGACTCACTTCATTTATGGAACTGTTATGCTAATAAAGGTGTTGCAATTACGATTCCGAACAGCGTAACGAGCATAGGCGGTTATGTGTTTTATGGTTGCGATCATTTAGAATATATCTATTTTGATGGGAATTGTCCGGAACGAACCGGTACATATCAAGTTTTTCCGAATATAAATGCAGTAGCATATTATCCCTGCAACAACGCCACTTATACCCAATTTGCGAAAGATAATATGGGTTCTTTGTTAAATTGGACTAAAATCCATGCTCTATCAGATATGGTCACGGAAAACCACGTAGATATAAAAACACCGAGATTGATACAATTTAATTATTCCTCCGCCGATTTTGCCGCTTGAGGGGTAAGTTGGCGTTTGAGGGGTAAGTTGTAGAAGTCGGGTTGTCCCGGCTGTTTTATCGGTAGAAATGTTCATACATCGCCGGTATAATAGACGACAAGAAATCGGAATTTATGGAGGTAGATTAGCAATGAAGTGTCCATAGTGCAATAATGAGATGGAACAGGGAATCATCCAGAGTCCTCATGAGTTGTCCTGGAAA
>JAFTAU010000080.1 GCA_017455435.1 Lachnospiraceae bacterium
AGCAGCCGATCTCCTGAAGACGCTTGATGTTCATAGCGACTTCACGGCGAAGATCACCTTCTACCATGTACTCGTTTTCAATGATCTCACGGATTTTGTTTTCTTCTTCATTCGTAAGATCCTTGACACGGGTATCAGGATTGACTCCGGCTTTGGCCAGAATCTTGTTGGAAGAGGTTCTTCCGATTCCAAAGATGTACGTAAGACCTATTTCGATACGCTTTTCTCTGGGTAAATCTACACCTGAAATACGAGCCATTTGTCCCTTTTCCTCCTATTTTATTTTTTAGCCTTGTCTCTGTTTGTGCTTCGGGTTTTCGCAGATTATGCGGATGGAACCCTTGCGCTTAATAACTTTGCATTTTTCGCAAATCGGTTTTACAGAAGATCTGACTTTCATAATCTTTACGCTCCTTTCTTTTCGGGCGAAATGAAATTATAACATTTTTGTTTGCTATAAGCAAGTAAAATTACTTGTCTCTCCAAATGATACGGCCCTTTGTGAGGTCATACGGGGAAAGCTCCAGCGTGACCTTGTCGCCGGGCAGGATGCGGATGTAGTGCATACGCAGCTTGCCGCTGATATGAGCCAGTACCTGATGTCCGTTTTCGAGCTCTACCTGAAACATGGCGTTAGGGAGCTTTTCGATAACTGTGCCTTCGATTTCGATGACATCGGATTTAGACATTTAATTCCTCCTTAGTGATTGCTTACCAGGGTAAGTATCTCCGGGTCTCCGTCCCGGATAACGACGGTATTTTCGTAATGAGCTGAAAGCGAGCCGTCCATGGTAACTACTGTCCAGTCATTGTCGAGCCATTCCACTTCTTTGGTGCCGATATTGATCATGGGCTCTATGGCGAGCGTCATGCCGGCGCGCAGCCTGATGCCTTTTGATTTGACGTGAAAGTTCGGTACCTCGGGGTCTTCGTGCAGGTTCGTGCCTATTCCGTGCCCCACCAGGTCCTCCACTATGCCGTAGCCGTATCTGTCGGCGTGGTCCGCGATGGCGTTTGAGATGTCGTGCAGGTAGCAGCCCTCTCTGGCATATCTGATGCCTTCAAAGAAGCATTCTCTTGTGACTCTCATGAGCTGTTCGGCCTCCGGACTGACAGCTCCTACAGGGAACGTTCTGGCCGCATCCGAGTGCCAGCCTTTGAAAATCATGCCGGCGTCGAGACTGACTATGTCTCCCTCTCTGAGGACTCTGACGTCGTCCGGTATTCCGTGCACCACTTCGTCGTTTACCGATACGCAAATCGATGCGGGAAAGCCGTTGTAGTTAAGGAAGTTCGGGATACCGCCCAGGCTTCTGATAGCTTTTTCGCCTATCCGGTCAATGTCCTTTGTAGTCATGCCGGGGCGGAGCGCGGCCTGCATGGTGTCAAACACTTTTGCAAGGCGGTGTCCCGATTCTCTCATTAAATCGATTTCCAATTTGGACTTTATTGTGACAGCCATTTTCAGCCCAGCTTTTCCTTAATCTCGGAGAATACCTCCTCCGGGCTATGCATTCCGTCGATGACGATGTTTTTGCCCTGAGCAGTGTAGTAGCCAATCAGTGGCTGCGTCTGCTCGTGGTACGTGTCAAGTCTGGCTTTAACTGTCCCCGGCTCGTCATCCTTTCGGATAACGAGCGCGGCGCTGCAGCTGTCGCAGATTCCTTCTGTCTTCGGCGGAACGTTTACCGTATGGTAGCTGGCTCCGCATGAGGGGCAGACTCTTCTGCCTGACATTCTCTCGATGATGACCTCGTCCGGAACCTCAATGTCTATGCAGCAGTCTATCGCATCTGACGCCGCTTTCATGGCGGCATCCAGTGCCTCTGCCTGGGCTATGGTTCTGGGAAAGCCATCAAGGATGCAACCGCCCATGCACTCCGGGGCGCTGAGCGCATCGAGCACCAGGTCAACGGTCAGCTCATCGGGTACCAGGGCGCCGGCGTCGATAAAAGCTTTTGCCTTTTTGCCAAGCTCAGTACCGCTTTTGATGTTGGATCTGAATATGTCTCCCGTGGAAATATGCGGTATGGCATAATAATCCGATATCAGCTTTGCCTGTGTTCCTTTGCCCGCGCCGGGCGCTCCGAGAAGTATCAGCTTCATTTGCTGTCCTCCGTCATTAATCGTTAAGGAAGCCTTTGTAATTTCTTACAACCATCATGGACTCAGCCTGCTTGAGCGTTTCGATGATAACACCCACAATGATGATGAGGGATGTTCCGAAGAAGCAGAGCGAGCTGCCGACTCCCGTAATACCCGTAAGGATGATGGGGATGATGGCGATAATAAGCAGTCCGATTGCGCCGATAATAATAACCTTGTTGAGGATCTTTTCGATGAAATCGGAGGTTGGCTTTCCGGGTCTGATACCGGGTACAAAGCCACCCTGCTTTTTGAGGTTGTTGGCCACTTCCATGGGGTTAAACGTAATGGAAGTGTAGAAATACGCGAAGAAAATAAGCAGCAGCACGTAGATAATCAGTCCCAGCGTGTAAATAGGCTCATCGGGGTTGCACCAGGAGCTCTGAGAGAGACCTTTGATGATGTGTCCCCATGTAGTCGTGGGAGTGGTAGTGTTGACTCCCATGAAGCCTCCGATGATGGCCGGCATACTAAGCAGTGAAGATGCAAAGATGACCGGGATAACACCCGCGGTGTTGACCTTTATCGGAATGCTGGAAGCCTGTCCGCCTACCAGTCTGCGTCCGCTCATACGCTGCGCGTACTGTACGGGAACCTTTCTTTCTCCATCCTGAAGATATACTACGAAAACAACCAGTCCGAAGATAAGTGCCAGAATGACGACGGCGATGATGATGCCGAGCCACCAGACTCTTCCGTCGATGAACTGCGCGTACATCGTTCTGAAGTCATTGGGAAGACTGGAGAGGATGTTGATAAGAAGGATGATGGATATACCGTTGCCGAGTCCCCTGTCCGTAATCTGCTCACCGATCCACATAAGGAAGGCGCTGCCGGCGGTCATAATGACGCCGATGATAATGACGTTGTACCAAGTGTAATTGGTCAGGTAGTTTGAACCAAAACCAATCGCCATGGAAACGGACTGTATCAGCGCGAGCGCGATGGTGAGATAACGGGTGATGTTGTTAATAGTCTTACGGCCTTCTTCGCCTTCCTTGCTGAGCTCTTCGAGCTTAGGGATAGCAATGGTAAGGAGCTGAACTATAATCGAGCTGGTGATATAAGGAGATATGCTCAGCGCGAAGATAGACATGGTCGAGAAGGAATTACCCGTAATAGTATTGAAGAAATTGAATCCCGTGTTCTGCGAAAGTGAGCTGAGCCAGCTCGAAACGGCTTCGGGATTGATTCCCGGAGTGGGGATCTGACATCCGATACGCACAATGACCATCATAAGAAGCGTGAAGAGCAGCCTCTTACGAATTTCCTGTATTTCGAGTGCTTTTACGAATGTTTTAAACATATCAGGCCTCCTCAGCAGTGCCGCCTAATTCTTCGATTTTGGCTTTCGCGCCTGCGCTGTAAGCCTGTACCTTTACATTAAGCTTTTTGGTAAGCTCGCCGCCGCCGATAATCTTGACTCCGTCGCGGGCGTTTTTGATAACGCCGGCCTGAAGAAGAGTTTCTACGGTGACTTCACTGCCGTTCTCAAAACGCTCCAGCGTGCCGAGACCGATAGCTACGATATGTTTGGAGTTGATGTTGGTGAAGCCTCTCTTGGGGAGACGGCGGTACAAAGGCATCTGGCCGCCTTCGAATCCGATACGGGGTGCGCCGCTGCGGGCCTTCTGTCCCTTGTGGCCTTTGCCTGCGGTCTTGCCATTGCCTGATCCGTGGCCGCGCCCGCGACGGAAGTTGTCGCTGTGGGCAGAGCCTTCGGCAGGTCTGAGATTAGATAAATTCATGCCGTACCTCCTTTAAACCTCTTCTACCTTAACAAGATGGCATACCTGGGCAATCATGCCGCGGGTGGCCGCATTGTCAGGAAGAATATTGCTGTGATTGAGCTTTCTGAGACCGAGAGCTTCTACTGTCTTTTTGTGCTTGGGAACCGCACCGATGGTGGATTTCACTAAGGTGATTTTTAAGTTTGCCATAGTTTTCTCCTCCTTAACCCCTGATCTCGCTTACGGACTTTCCGCGGAGTCTGGCGACTTCTTCGGGAGTCTTGCAGGCCTTGAGACCTTCGATGGTGGCGAGAACAACGTTCTGCTTGTTATTAGAGCCGAGAGACTTGGTACGGATGTTCTTGATTCCGGCCAGTTCCATAACCGCACGAGCGGGACCGCCCGCGATAACGCCGGTACCTTCGGGAGCACGCTTAAGCATAACCTGAGCGCTGCCGAATTTGCCGATGAAGTCATGAGGGATACTGCCGTTCTCATCGATGGCAACCTCTACCACGGCCTTCATAGCGGCTTCTTTGCCTTTGCGGATGGCTTCGGGGATTTCAACTGCCTTTCCAACGCCGGCGCCTACATGGCCCTGTCCGTCGCCCACTACAACGAGAGCGGAGAAGCGGCTGTTGCGTCCGCCCTTGACGGTCTTGCTGACGCGCTTGATGGCGACAACGTTGTCGTTCATTTCAAAACTGCTTGTATCAATGATGTTACGCTTCATATGGTCCTCCCCATCAGAACTGAAGTCCGGCTTCGCGAGCAGCGTCGGCGAGAGCCTTGACTTTTCCATGATAAATGTAGCCGCCGCGATCGAATACTACCGTGGTAATACCCTTGTCGAGAGCGCGCTTTGCAATCACTGTTCCTACGTAGGAAGCAGCAGCAACGTCATTGGTCTTTGTGAGCTCACCCTTTACCTCTTTTTCGGTCGTGGAAGCCGCAACTAAGGTGGTGCCTGCGATGTCGTCGATGATCTGTGCGTACATGTGGTCGTTTGAACGGAAAACAGCAAGGCGGGGACGCTCTGCGGTTCCCTGGAAACGATTACGTATACGTGAATGTTTCTTTAAGCGGTTTGTCGCTTTTGAGCTTTTTCTAATCATTTTCGCTTTACCTCCTTATTTTACTTTCCGGCCTTTCCGACCTTGCGGCGGATGTGCTCGTCTGAATACTTGATACCCTTGCCCTTGTAAGGTTCAGGTCCTCTCTTGCCGCGGATTTCGGCGGCGTACTGTCCGACCTTTTCCTTGTCGATGCCCGACACGACGATCTTGTTGTTGTCTTCGACGGCAACTTCGATTCCTTCGGGATCGGTCATCTCAATGGGGTGCGAATATCCGAGTGTGAGGTTCAGCACCTTGCCCTGCTTTGCGGCGCGGTAACCTACACCGTTAATCTCGAGGATCTTCTTGTAGCCTTCCGATACGCCGATTACCATGTTGTTGATAAGACTGCGGGTGAGGCCGTGAAGAGCCTTGTTTCTCTTTAAGTCGTTGGGGCGGGTTACTATGATCTCCGCGCCTTCGAGCTTTATGGTCATTTCCGCGGGAAGAGTTCTTTCGAGGGTTCCCTTGGGACCTTTAACAGTCACTTTGTTATTTTCTGCGATATCTACAGTAACTCCTGCAGGCACCGCGATAGGCATTTTTCCGATACGTGACATTTCGCCTTTCTCCTTTTTAGTTTTTTAGTCGATTACCAGATGTAAGCCAGAACTTCACCGCCGACGTTCTTTTCGCGAGCGGCTTTGTCGGTCATAACGCCTTCGTTGGTGGAAATGATGGCGATGCCCAGTCCGCCCAGAACCTTGGGAAGCTCAGCCGCGCCGGCATAAATGCGGAGGCCGGGCTTACTGATCTTTTTGAGGCCGGTGAGAATTCTCTCGCTCTTATCTGAATTGTACTTGAGAGTGATTACGATGTCCTTTGCGACGCCGTCACCCTTTACTTCGTAACCTGCGATATAGCCCTCTTCTTTGAGGATCTCAGCGATGGAAAGCTTGATCTTGGAAGAAGGAACAGAAACCGTATCATGCTTTGCCGTATTGGCATTGCGGATTCTTGTGAGCATATCGGCAATAGGATCGCTTAAAGTCATTGTTCTTTCCTCCTTTCTTTACCAGCTTGCTTTGCGCACGCCGGGAATCTGGCCTTTGTATGCAAGTTCACGGAAGCAGACTCTGCAAATTCCGTATTTCTTTAAAACAGCGTGCGGACGTCCGCAGATGCGGCAGCGGGTGTATGCTCTGGTGGAGAATTTAGGCTTGCGCTGCTGCTTGATTTTCATAGAAGTCTTTGCCATAATCTACCTCCTTAATTCTTCGCGAAAGGCATTCCGAACAGAGTAAGCAGTTCTCTTGCCTCTTCGTCGGTGCGGGCAGTGGTGACGAAAATGACGTCCATGCCGCGAACCTTGTCGATCTTGTCGTATTCAACTTCGGGGAAAATAAGCTGCTCTTTGATGCCGAGCGCGTAGTTTCCTCTGCCGTCGAAAGCGTTGGGATTTACGCCGCGGAAGTCACGAACACGAGGAAGCGCAAGATTGATGAGACGATCCATAAAATCGTACATCTTTTCACCGCGGAGGGTGACCTTGCAACCGATGTTCATTCCTTCACGAATCTTGAAGTTTGCGATAGACTTCTTTGCTTTGGTAATGATGGGCTTTTGTCCGGTGACGAGCTGCATATCGGCCGCTGCGCTCTCGAGAACCTTGGCGTTGTCCTTGGCTTCGCCGACACCCATGTTCACAACGATCTTTTCTACCTTAGGGATCTGCATCACGTTCTTGTATCCGAATTTTTCTTTAAGAGCGGGAGCGATTTCCTTTAAATATGTTTCTTTTAATCTGCTCAACTTTAGAACCCTCCTTAACCGATGACTGAACCGTCGATTTTGGCAATACGGACCTTTTTGCCGTCCTTCATCTCAAAACCGACTCTCGTGGTCTTTCCACCGACGACAAGCATTACGTTTGAGATATCGATGGTGCCTTCCATCTTCTGGATGCCGCCCGTAGGGTCCTGACCGTTCTGCTTTTTGTGCTTTGTTATCATGTTGATGTCTTTTATGATAACTCTGCCGGCCTTGTGGTCGATCTTCAGGACTTCGCCTTCTTTGCCTTTTTCTTTGCCGGCGATAACTCTGACGGTATCTCCGACTTTGATTTTACTCATTGACATATCTTCCGCCTCCTTACAGTACTTCAGGTGCGAGAGAAACAATTCTCATGAACTGCTTGTCACGAAGCTCTCTGGCAACCGGTCCGAATATACGGGTTCCGCGGGGAGTCTTGTCGTCGCGGATGATGACGGCTGCGTTCTCATCGAATTTGATGTAGGAGCCGTTCTTGCGGCGAGTGGTCTCTTTTGTGCGGACAACAACTGCTTTTACTACTTCACCCTTTTTGACTACGCCGCCGGGGGTGGCGTCCTTAACGGTGGCAGTGATGATATCGCCGATGTGGGCGTATCTGCGGAGCGAACCTCCCATAACGCGGATGCAGAGGAGCTCTTTTGCGCCGGTGTTGTCGGCGACTTTAAGTCTGCTTTCCTGTTGAATCATTTCAGTCTCCTCCTTACTTCGCTCTCTCGATTATCTCGACAAGGCGCCATCTCTTGTCCTTAGAAAGGGGTCTGGTCTCCATAACCTTTACGGTGTCGCCGATGTTGCACGTGTTTTCTTCATCGTGCGCTTTCAGCTTGTAGGTTCTCTTTACGATCTTGCCGTAAAGCGGATGCTTTACGTGGTCTTCAATCGCAACGACGATGGTCTTTTCCATCTTGTTGCTGACGACCTTACCGGTACGAGTCTTTCTGAGATTTCTTTCCATGACTTTGTACCTCCTTACTCTGCCGCAGCTTTGCGCTGCTCAATGATAGTCATAATGCGGGCAATGTTCTTTCTGGCTTCCTTGATGCGGCCGGTGTTGTCAAGCTGGTTGGTCGCATTCTGGAATTTCAGATTGAAGAGTTCTTTCTTTGCGTCGACAAGCTCCTTGGAAAGCTCTTCAGTTGTCATTGCGTTGATCTTTTTTAAATACTCTGTACTCTTCATTACTGCTCACCGCCTTCCAGGTCTGCCTTGGCTACGATTTTGCACTTTAAGGGGAGCTTGTGCATGGCAAGACGAAGTGACTCGCGGGCTACTTCTTCTTCTACGCCGGCAACCTCAAAAAGCACACGGCCGGGCTTTACTACCGCTACCCAGTATTCTACTGTTCCTTTACCGGAACCCATACGGGTCTCAGCGGGCTTTGCGGTAACGGGCTTGTCCGGGAAAATGTCGATCCAGACTTTGCCGCCACGCTTCATGTTACGGGTCATGGCGATACGGGCCGCCTCTATCTGATTGGATTTGATCCATGCAGGCTCGACTGCTACCAGTCCATATTCGCCTTGCGAAATCCTGTTGCCGCGGGTGGCTTTTCCGGCCATGGAACCGCGGAACTGTTTGCGGCGTTTTACTCTTTTAGGCATTAACATGATCAGTCTTCGCTCCCTTCCTTATTTTTTTTGGCGGGAAGCACTTCACCCTTGTAGATCCAGACCTTTACGCCAAGCTTTCCGTAGGTGGTGTCCGCTTCCGCGAAACCGTAGTCGATGTCGGCGCGGAGGGTCTGAAGCGGGATGGTGCCTTCGCTGTAGAACTCCGAACGGGCGATGTCGGCTCCGCCGAGACGTCCGCCTACCGCAGCCTTGATACCCAGAACGTCGGCCTTTAAGGCGCGCTGCATGCTGGATTTCATTGCACGGCGGTAAGAAACACGGTTTTCAAGCTGCTTTGCGATGTTCTCTGCAACGAGCTGTGCTTCTCTGTCGGGGCGCTTGATTTCCTTGATGTCCATGAAAAGCTTTTTGGAAGTCATTTTCTGGACTTCGGCCTTGAGCCCTTCGATTTCGGAGCCGCCCTTTCCGATGACGAGACCGGGCTTTGCGGCGAATACCGTAATCTTTACTCTGTCGGAAGCGCGCTCTATCTCAATGCGATTAATGCCCGCTTCATAAAGCTTTTTCTTTAAGAACTTACGAATGTTGTAGTCTTCTACCAGATTGTCCGCGAAATCGCGCTCGGCATACCAGTTGGAATCCCAACCCTTGATGATACCGACTCTGAGTCCGTGAGGATTAACTTTCTGTCCCATATCTCTCCTCCTTACCTTTCATCAAGCACAACTGTGATGTGGCTGGTTCTCTTTAAGATCCTGTAAGCCCTTCCCTGTGCTCTGGGTTTGATTCTCTTCATCGTAGGACCCTGATTCGCATAGCACTCTGCTACGTACAGATTGTCCGCGTTCAGTCCGTTGTTGTTCTCGGCATTCGCGATAGCGGATTTGAGAACCTTCGCGATGAGCTCGGAGCCGTATCTGGGATTGTAGGTGACTATCGCCAGGGCGGTCTTCGCGTCTTTGCCACGAATGGCGTCCAATACAAAACATGCCTTTTCTGCGGAGATACGTGCGTTCGAAAGCTTTGCCTTCGGACGTCCATCCACAGCGGCGTTTCTTTCTCTCTTAATCTGAGATCTATGTCCTTTTGCCATTGCTGTGAACCTCCTTATTTGGCTTTCTTTTCGTCCTTGCCGTGTCCGCGGTACGTTCTCGTAGCTACGAACTCGCCAAGCTTGTGGCCTACCATGTCTTCGGTAACATATACCGGAACATGCTTTCTTCCGTCATGAACAGCGATCGTATGACCAACCATCTGAGGGAAAATCGTGGAACGGCGTGACCAGGTCTTGATGACGGTCTTCTGTCCGGATGCGTTGAGAGCTTCGACTTTTTTGAGAAGATGCTCGTCTGCGAAAGGACCTTTCTTTAATGAACGTGACATTTCTTTCCCTCCTCCTTACTTCAGAATTTTGCCGTCGCGGCGTCTTACAATCATCTTGTTGGAAGCTTTTTTCTTAGGGCGGGTCTTTAGTCCCAGTGCAGGCTTGCCCCAAGGGGTGCTGGGTCCGGGACGACCGATTCCGGTCTTGCCTTCGCCGCCGCCGTGAGGATGGTCGTTAGGGTTCATGACCGAACCGCGAACTGTAGGACGGATGCCCATGTGACGCTTGCGTCCGGCCTTTCCGATGTTGACCAGCGAGTGCTCACCGTTTCCTACGATGCCGATAGTGGCGCGGCATTCGATGGGAACCATACGCATTTCGCCCGAGGGCAGACGGAGTGTGGCATATTTGCCTTCCTTTGCCATGAGCTGTGCGCTGCCGCCGGCGCTGCGAACCATCTGTCCGCCCTTGCCGGGGATGAGCTCAATGTTGTGAACCTGAGAACCGATGGGGACGTTTGACAGAGGAAGGCAGTTTCCTACCTTTGCCTCGGCCTCGGGGCCGCTGACGACCGTCATGCCGTCGGTGAGGCCTTCGGGAGCAAGGATGTACGCCTTTTCGCCGTCTGCGTAGCAGATAAGGGCGATATTGGCCGTGCGGCCGGGATCGTACTCTATGCCGAGAACCTTTGCGGGGATGCCGTCCTTGTGGTTTCTCTTGAAATCAACGATTCTGTATTTTCTCTTTGCGCCGCCGCCACGATGACGAACGGTGATCTTGCCCTGATTGTTGCGGCCTGCCGTGCTGCTGGTAGAGATGAGCAGGCTCTTCTCAGGTGTCTTTTTTGTAATCTCCGAATAATCCAGGCCGGTCATCTGACGACGGGACGGAGTATACGGATTATACTTTTTAATACCCATTTGTTTTTCTCCTTAATTTTCTTTTCGCGGCAGCGGTCTGCCGCATATTCGCTTACAGTCCTTCGTAGATCTCGATAGCTGCGCTATCTTCGGTGAGAGAGACTATAGCCTTTTTGGATTTTGCCGTGCGTCCTACGATGTAGCCGCGGCGACGGCGTTTTCCGTCAATGTTCATGGTATTAACTGCGGCAACCTTTGTGCCGGCGAACATTTTCTCTACTGCTTCTTTGATCTGAGACTTGTTGGCCAGGGGGTTTACGTAGAAGGTGTACTTCTTTTCGCCCGTGAGGCCCATGCTCTTCTCTGTGATAACAGGTCTGAGGATAACGTCATAATATTTGATGTCTGCCATTATGCATATACCTCCTCAATTGCTGCGACCGCGTCTTTTGAAATGACGACGGCGTCGTGATTCAAGATGTCGTAGACGTTGATGGAACCGGTCTGGGTGGTCTTGACGCCGGGAAGATTTGCCGCCGATGCGATGACGTTTTTGTCAACGCTGTCGAGAACCACGAGAGCCTTTTCGGCCTTTACCGCTCCGAGGAACGCTGCCATCTTTTTGGTCTTGATCTCGTCAAGCTCGATTTTGTCGATGACGATGAACTTTTCATCGGCAACCTTTGAAGTAAGAGCGGATTTCAGCGCGAGCTGTTTTTCCTTCTTATTGAGCTTGAAGCTGTAATCGCGGGGCTTCGGGGCGAAGATGATTCCGCCGCCTTTCCACTGCGCGGCACGGATGGAACCCTGACGGGCGTGTCCGGTGCCTTTCTGCCTCCAGGGCTTTTTGCCGCCGCCACTGACTTCGTTGCGGGTCTTTGCGGACTGGGTGCCCTGACGGTTGTTGGCCAGCTGCTGCAGTACAGCCATGTGGACGAGATGTTCGTTGATCTCTACGCCGAAAATGCTGTCGGAAAGCTCGATGTCGCCGACTGTTTTTCCGGTCATGTCATAAACACTTACTTTTGCCATTGTTTAGTCCTCCTTTCAGCCTCAGGCCTTGACGCTTTCTCTGATGGTAACCAGAGCCTTCTTTGCGCCGGGCACGGAGCCCTTTACAAGAAGAAGATTGTCTTCTGCGTCAACACGAATGACTTCGAGGTTCTGGATGGTGATCTTGCGGAAACCCATCTGACCTGCCATCTTTTTGCCTTTGAATACTCTGGAAGGATCGGAGCAGGCGCCGTTTGAACCGGCGTGACGGTGATACTTGGAGCCGTGAGCCATAGGTCCGCGCTGCAGTCCGTGACGCTTGATTGCGCCCTGGTATCCTTTACCTTTTGAGATAGCGGTGGCGTCGATCTTGTCTCCGGCCGCGAAAACGTCAGCCTTGATCTCTGCTCCGACCTGCATCTCTTCTGCGCCTTCTAATTTGAATTCGCGAAGATATCTCTTGCAGGTGGTTCCGGCTTTGTCGAACAGTCCCTTCTGGCACTTGTTGACAAGCTTTTCTCTCTTTTCAACGAAGCCGACCTGAACTGCGCTGTAGCCGTCGTTTTCTACTGTCTTTACCTGAGTGATAACGCAGGGACCGGCAGAAAGAACGGTTACGGGCGTGAGCTCGCCGTCTTCACTGAAGATCTGGGTCATTCCGACCTTTGTCGCCAAAATAGCTTTTTTCATTTCTTTTCCTCCTACAGCGGAGCGCGTGTGCGCTCATACTAGAATTATTTTTGTTTCATTCTGATGTCGATGTAAACACCGGCAGGCATTTCGAGCCTTGACAGCGCGTCAAGGGTCTTCTGGTTGGGAGTCAGAATGTCGATGAGCCTTTTGTGGGTTCTCTGTTCAAACTGCTCTCTGGAGTCCTTGTACTTATGAACAGCGCGAAGTATGGTAATAACTTCCTTTTTGGTAGGGAGCGGAACGGGACCGCTGACCTCGGCACCGGTTTTTTTGACGGTTTCGATGATCTTGGCTGCGCTCTGATCCACCAGCTGATGCTCATAAGCCTTGAGGGTGATTCTCATTACCTGATTTGCCATAAAAAAAGTCGCCTCCTTTTCGTACTTTTCGAAAAAGCACGACAAGCGGTGACTGTACACCCTTCCGTGTGTCTCATGGGAGACCCCACGTCATCTCTGCCTCTGTGCAGATGGTAATAGTGTTACAGTGACTTGTCGCCAGTTTCCTAACTTGACATTCGCTTGCGCGAGTTCCCTCCGGAATCCCGTAGCAATCTCGCGTTTCACAGCTATCAATGCCACAGCAAGAGTCATTTTACAACAGGGGTGTCTTCTTAACAAGTTAAATTTTTCTTATTTTTTTAGGATTTTTCTTAATAAAATTAAGCCGTACAATATATTGGGGAGGACGGAGGAATCCACTACATTTTGTCATAAAAAATGTGGCGGATTCGTAAGAAAACCGTTTCCGCCACAATAATATAATAATCAGTTGGAATAATTACTTTGTCAGGTTATAGATTGCGCGGGCATAGACGCGGGCCGCAGACAATAGCTCGGCGCGGGTGATATATTCGTCAGCCTGGTGAGCCCGGCTCGGTTCGTCTACCGGTTCGCAGCCGAAAGCCACCATGCCGGGGATGACCTTTGCATAGGTGCCGCCGCCAATCACAAGGGGCTCTGTCATATCGCCGGTCACATCACGGTAGGCGGAAAGCAGGCTCGAAACAAGCGGCGCGGTTTTGTCTGCGAATAGCGGAGCGGTGACGTGAGAATAATCCACGCTCACGTTCTCTCTTTCGGCGAGCTGAGCGAGAAGCTTCTTATATTTCTCCGGTTTGTCGGTAACGCGGTAGCGCATATCGTTTGTCAGTGTGCCGCCTGCCCTGTCCATGTGCAGGATATTCGGGCTGACGGTGGTGACGGAGTATTCGTCGCTGCCTGAAAGGCCCATGTCTTTGCCGGTTTTGTCATCGGCCGTCAGCCTGACCAAATCCGCGACAAAAGCTTTTGCGGGGGCTGGTGAAAAGTCCAGCCTGTCAATGTATCGCAGCAGCTTTGTCAGGGCGTTGTCTCCCTGCTCCGGAGCGGAGCCGTGCGCTGCGGTGCCGTACGCTGTTATCACTATTTCTTCACCGTCAAGAACAACTGTTATATCTTCACTGTCGGCAAACTGCAGCTCCGCGCCTTCACCTATCTCAAAACGAGCTTCCGCCATGGCGGGGACAATGTTATTCGCGGTACCGGCATTGATTTTATTTAATATAAGGAAAGCTTTTTCCTCAGCGTCAATCCACTGTCTGCCGACATTAAACTGGCAGATTCCTTTTTCACCGATAACCAGCGGCCAGTCCGCGTCCGGAGTAAAACCGCCGATCGGCATTTTTTCACGCTCTTTATACTTTTTTACGCCGGCCATGTGAGTTTCTTCATTGGTGCCGAAAATAAACCTGACGAAAGCGTCGGGCTCAAAGCCTGCTTTCGCAAGCGCCGCGGCGCCATACAAGGCGGCGAGCATCGGCCCTTTGTCGTCCATTGTTCCTCTGCCGTAAAGCCTGTCACCCTCCGCAGTCAGCGAGAAGGGATCATGCTCCCAGTCCCGCGGAACCGCAGGAACGACATCCAGATGTCCCAGAACCGCGTAAAAATCTCCGTCTTCCCCGGCGGTGCCGCCCATATCGGCGATACCGTAGTAATGCTCATTCCTCGTGGAAAAGCCGAGCCGCTCCGCAACTTTCAGCGCGTCCTCCAGCGCAGCTTCCACCTCTGTTCCGAAAGGAGCGTCCGGCGCGGATTCCGCCTCGATTGAATTATGCTTTACCAGCTCTGCCAGATCTTTTTCCATTTCCGGCAGTTTTTCTTCCAGCCATTTATCGATGTCGTTGAAATTCATACAATGCCTCCGTTTCCGATATTAACCGAAGGCTATTCTACTACGAATCACGAGAGACAGGCAACAGATTTATGGCTTGCAAGGCTGTTTATTTCCTGTCAAAGTATTCCTTTGTAAGCCTGAATACCACGGGAGACAGCAGAAGGATGGCCACGAGATTCGGAATTGCCATAAAGCCGTTGAATGCGGAAGCCATGCTCCAAGCGACGTCAAGCCTGAGCGTGGCGCCGACGACCACAAAAAGCACAAAGATGATTTTATATATAAAGATAACTTTTGAATTGGCAATGAATTCAAAGCAGCGGGTGCCATAGAGCGACCAGCTTATGATGGTGGAAAGCGAAAACAGGATCAGACAGATTGAAACGACCAGCATGCTGAGGCGTTCTCCGAAAACACTGCCCATGGACTCCGCCACCAGCACTCCGTCAGCGCCGGAGCCCCAGCCTATCGTGATGTTGCCGGCGTTGTGACCGCAAAGCAGAACAAGGCCAGTGATGGTGCAAATAATCATGGAAGTGATAAAAACCTCGAAGATACCATACATGCCCTGTTTAACGGGGTTTGTTTCGGAAGTGGAAGCGTGAGCGATGGGCGCGGAACCCAGACCCGCTTCATTGGAGAAGCAGCCTCTGCTGATGCCTTTTTGCATAACCGTCAGAATGGTTGCGCCGGCAGCGCCGCCGATGACGGACGAGGGATTGAACGCGCCTTCAAAAATCATTCCGAACGCCTTTCCCACCTGAGAATAATTAAAGACAACAAAAACGACACCTGCCAGAATGTAGACTATGGACATAAACGGAACCATCATTTCCGTGATTTTTCCGATGGCTTTAAGTCCGCCGATAACGACCAGAGCGATGATTACAGCGAGTACGATACCAGTGATAAGCCTGATTACCGAAAAAGTGGAGCCGAGAAATGTGATGTTGTCCGAAGTGACGCCGAAAGCGGAAAGCGACCCCTCGACGGATGAGGCGATGGAATTGACCTGGGTAGCGTTTCCGATGCCGAATGACGCGAGTATGCCGAACAGACAGAAAATCACTGCGAGCCATTTCCATTTGGGACCGAGACCGTTCTTGATATAGTACATCGGGCCGCCGACGCGTTCTCCCTTTTCATTTCTTTCACGATAGTGAACGGCCAGCACGACCTCGGCGTATTTGGTGACCATACCCACCAGCGCCGACACCCACATCCAGAATATCGCTCCGGGTCCTCCGATGGCGACGGCTCCGGTAACGCCGACTATGCTGCCGGTGCCTACTGTGGCGGCAAGAGCCGTGGTCATGGACTGCCATGGAGTCAGTTCACCTTTTTCGGCCCTGGTTTTTTTGAACACCTTGCCGACCGTGTTTTTTAACGCATAGCCCAGCTTGCGAAACTGAACAAAACGGGTGCGTATACTGAAATACAGCCCCACTCCTACCAGAAGAACCAAAATAACCGGTCCCCAGGCCACCTGCTCGTCCAAGAATTTCACTATATCCCCGAAGCTCATTGACACTACCCCATTCTCTGATATCCGCGTGCCGGATACCTGATTGTAAACGAAAATAATATATCACTTTCTAAAGAGTTCATTTACGAGAATATGGCATAAAAAATATGAGGCGGAAGCAATTCAGCCGTTAAAAAAATAACAGTCGCCGCGCGATACCGTGAACTAAAAAAGCCGCCCCATTTTCAGGGGCGGCCGGTTTAAAACTGAATAAACTTACGGAAGGATTTCCTTGTTTACGTTCCAGCATACATAGTAGGTACCGATCTGTCCTGCTACTACGAACTCGGTAGGATACTCTGTCTTAAGAGTGGCGATTTCGTTTGTAGGAACATCATCGATGAGCTGCCATGTGCCGTTCTTGAAGTTGGAGAGCATGTTGTTGGCATCGTCGCTCAGGAAGAGTTTGATCTCGTTCATGGTGACCTTGTCAGCATCAAAGTACTCCGCGTTCTTGGTGAGGGTGATGACTGAGTTGTGCTCCCATCCTGTGATGGTGTACGCACCGTTGCATACATAGGTGGAAGGATCGGTTGCCCAGCCTTCGTTAGCGACTACATCCTCGCGTACCGGGAAGTAGGTCGGGAACGCAAGAAGCTCATTCCAGTAAGAGCAGGAGTTTGCGATGGTGACTTCGAGAGTCTTCTCATCAAGAGCCTTTACGGCAAGGTCGCCATCTTCGTAACCCTTTACGATTTCGAACATGTAACCATAGTCGGCGCCGAGCTCTTCGGAAGCGGCTCTCTTCCATGCGAACTCAAAGTCAGCGGCGGTAACGGCCTTGCCGTCAGACCACTTGGAATCTTTGAGAGTGTAGGTATAGGTAACAGTACCGTCTTCGTTGACAACTCCTTCTACGAGCTCTTCTGCGGCGTCAGCAACAACAACGAGGTTGCCGTTCTCATCCTGGGCCCACTTTGCGAGACCGGAGAAGAGGTGCGCCAGCATGGTGGCACCGTCAACAGCGCTGTTAAGAGCGGGATCGATGGTGTCGGGCTCGGAAGCGAGACTTACGCTGATGGTATCGCCTTTGCCGTCAACAGTCGAATTCATGAAATACTTGTAGCCGAGAGGGTTTGAGAAGAATCCCTTAACGCTGTCATCAACCATGTAAAGGTCAGTGTAGTAGTAAAGCGGTACTACGCAGCCGGTGTCCATAAGCATATCCTCTGCGAGGTGCATAAGGGCATAACGGGTCTCTTCATCGGTAGTGGCCTTGATGGTGGAAATGAGGACGTCATAGGTCTCAGCCCATGTTCCGTTCTCAACCTTGGTCTCAAGACCATAAGGGGTCAGGTCAAGATTGTACATCTTGAGATCGGCGTGGGCGCCTTTGCCATACTGGATATCATTGTTTCCGGAGCCGGATGTCCACATATCCAGGAAGCAGATGGGATCCGAGTAGTCGGCAAGCCAGCCGTTACGGGCGATGGAGTAGTTTCCGTCTTTACGGGTGTTAAGGAAGGTAGCCCACTCCTGATTTTCAAGGTTCATCGTGATGCCTACAGAGGCAAGCTGAGCCTGAATGTACTCACCGATGGCCTTGTGTCCTTCGGAAGTATTGTAGAGGTAGGTGATGGTGGGGAAGTTGGTGAACTTGCCGGTAGCCTCATCATAGTCATAATACTTCTCAAGGATGGTGACGGCTTCTTCGAAGTTGGCTTCGAAGGACTCTTTGTCAACCTTGTAGTATCCGTAGTATCCTTCGTTGTTGCCGGCAGTCTGATAGAACTCTGTTCCATCGGGGTTATGCATACCCATGGCAACGAATGAAGAAGCGGGAACCTGTCCTGCCTGTCCGATCTCTTCTACGATGTAGTTGCGGTCGAGCAGGAGGCCGATAGCCTTGCGGATCTCCTGGCGGGCTGCTTCTTTTTCTTCAGCCGTCATCTCTCCTGCGGCCTCGGTCGTATCATCCGCAGCGCCGGTAGACTCTTCGGTCTGTCCGCAGGCTGCGAGAGAAAGAACCATGACTGCAGCAAGAATCATTGCTAACCATTTTTTCATTTCTTTTCTCCTTTTTTAAAAAATAGCTATTTTTACTGCGGACTTTCACCGCAGAAATACACGCAAAAACGTAAAAAGTATTATACCTCAATTGTCAAAGTATTGACAAGCCTAATTTTGTCTTTAATTAATCTCCGCCTGTAGGATTACAATACATATGTTACATCACAACTGAATAAGTAAAAGGAAGAGCCTGACTTATGTTATAGTTAGTTCACC
>JAFTAU010000081.1 GCA_017455435.1 Lachnospiraceae bacterium
TCAAAACGGGCTTCCGTTTCTTCCTCATCGTCTATATCTTCGGGGTCTTCTTCGTACTCCTCGCGTGAGGCTTTTTCAGCTTTTGCCTTTTCGGCTTCAACTTCCAAAGCCTTCTTTAGTTCGTCAGTGGAAATATCCTTTGTGGCGCCGTTCGCGCTCGCAGTAGCGGCAGGAATGGGGACAGCATTTAAAGGTTTTGCCTTTTCGGCACGGACTTCTTCGGAGTCAATATTGAGACTTACAAAATCCTCGTTGGGCGAAGTCAGCGCTCTCTTGAGATCCGTAATCAGCTCAGTGGCGGTGGCGTATCTGTCTTCGGGCTTTTTGCGTGTGCATTTGAGAATAATCTTTTCGAGGCTGATGGGAATCAGCGGTTCATAGCTGCTGGGCGGAACCATTTCGCCCTGAATATGCAACAGCGCGACCGCAACTGTGGAATCCCCTTCAAAGGGCACTCTGCCGGTGAGCATCTCGTACATGGTGATACCCAGCGAATAGATGTCGCTGCGCTCATCGCAGTTGCCTCCCTTTGCCTGCTCCGGTGAAATATAATGGGCGCTTCCCATGGTATTTTCGCGTATGGTGTGTGAAGAAATGGCTCTCGCGATGCCGAAATCGGTTACGAATACCTTTCCTTCTTTTGAAATCATTATGTTCTGAGGCTTTATATCCCTGTGAACTATATGCTCTCCGTGGGCAGCCTCCAGACCGTAGGAAACCTGCAGCGCCACCTCAATCGCCTCGCGAATACCCAGCTTGCCGCGGCGGTCAATGTATTTTTTGAGGGTGATGCCGTCGATATACTCCATCACGATAAAGTATATGCCGTCCTCTTCTCCGACGTCGAATATCTTTACGATGTTGGGATTGGACAGACACGCGGCGGACTGCGCTTCCATACGGAATTTCGCAACAAAGGTCTGATCCTGCGCAAATTCGTTTTTGAGAACCTTTATCGCAACGCTGCGATTTAGCTTTCCATCGAGAGCCTTGTAAACATCCGACATTCCGCCCGAGCCGATTTTTCCGATAATCTCATACCGGTTTCCGAGTACGCGGCCTATTGTAAGAGCCATAAATTCACCTCGCTTATATCTCCGGATCAATGACAATCAGAGAAATATTGTCACGTCCGCCGTTTTTCTTTCCCGTTATCATCAGACTTTTTACAGAGTCTTCTGTTTTGGGATTTGATTTTATTATTTCGAATATATCTCCGTCGCCTATCATATTTGAAAGTCCGTCGGAGCACAGTAGCACGCGGCAGCCGCAGCATAGATTAACCTCAAAATAATCGGCCTCTATGCTGTAAGATGTGCCCACAGCCCTGGTTATAACATTTTTCTTTTTGTTGTATTCTTCGCTATCGCGGCTCAGAAGGCCGTTTTTGACAAGCTCCTCAACCAGAGAATGGTCCTCGGAAATCTGGCGCAGATCGTTGTCACAGACATACAGCCTGCTGTCTCCGACATTGGCGGCGCAGAGCGTGCCGTCTATTATGCTGGCAAGAACCATGGTCGTACCCATTCCGTAATATTCAGGTTTTTCGTGAGCAGTATTGTAAACCCTGATATTGGCGGCATCCACGGCTTTGGTAAAAAGCTTTTTGATGTCTTTTTCATTTGATGAGATGATATATCTGACGGCTTCGCTAACGGCAAAACGTGAAGCTATTTCTCCCGCATTGTGACCTCCCATTCCGTCTGCCACTATAAACAGATTCGGAAGGGTTCCGACGGGTTCGCACGAAGCGTAGATATAGTCCTCGTTTTCCTTTCTTACGACGCCTACGTCGCTGGCCGCATAGTACTTCAAATCAATCACCTTTCGGTTCGGTAAAAATATGCCCGGCATCGTCTGACACACTGCGCCTGAGCTGGCCGCAGGAGCCTCCGATGTCGCTTCCAAGCCTTCTTCTAATAGTAACATTTATTCCGCTTTTTTCCAAGATGCTTTTTGCGCGGAGCAGTGCGCTGTCATCGGGCCTGTCAAAGTTTCTTTCCTTTATCGGATTGACCGGAATAAGGTTTACGTGGCTGCCCGAGCCTGTCAGAAGCGCCGCCAATTCCTTTATGGTGTCTGCGGAATCATTCAGACCTTTTATCACGCTGTATTCAAAGCTGATTCTGCGTCCGGTTTTGTTGAAAAAATACTCGCAGGCCTTCATTATCTCCGCTATGCCGTATCTGTTCGCTATAGGCATGGTCTGGCGCCTCAGCTCATCATTCGGGGCGTGAAGCGAGATTGCGAGAGTAATGGGCAGGCCTTTGTCGGCAAGCCTGAATACTTCAGGAACCAGGCCGCAGGTGGACAGCGTGATGTTGCGTCTGCTCATATTATAGCCGCGCTCGTCTCCTATCAGTTTTATAAAGGAGATGACGTTTTCATAATTATCAAGCGGCTCGCCGGAGCCCATGATTACAACGTTACTGATGCGTTCGCCGGTAATTCTGTTTATGGAATATATCTGATCCAGTATTTCTGACGGGGTCAGATTGCGGGCAAGTCCGTCGATGGTCGAGGCGCAAAACCTGCAGCCCATCCTGCAACCGGCCTGCGAAGAAACGCAGACGGTATTACCGTGTTTATAGCGCATAAGCACGCTTTCTATGATATTGCCGTCCGCCAGCTCAAAGGCAAATTTCATTGTGCCGTCAAGCTTTGATTCAAGTGTTTTGACGGGTTTCAGAGTGGTGATATAGCAGCTCTCGTCAAGCTTTACGCGAAAGTCCTTTCCGAGATTTGTCATTTCGTCAAAAGTTGTGGCAAGCCTCGCATGGAGCCATTCAAAAATCTGGACGGCGCGGAAGGCAGGCTGGCCGAGATTGTTAACGAACTCCTTTAATGCGCTTTTATTCAACGATTTTATGTCTGTCTTGTTCATGTTGTTCTTTTCTGAATAGTGATATAAAAAATCCGCCTGTCAGCTCGTCTATGCCGGGAAGTATCTGAATATAGCCATTTTTCAGTTCTTCTCTGTGGCGCTCGGCCGTCTCCCATGACACGAATAAGTCAAGGCCGTGATTTTGAGATTTGTCTGTCAGGTCAACAGGACTTAGTCCGAGGTTGTTTTTAATATATTCAAAGTTTTCCGTGTTTTCATCCGGGGTAAATGTGCAGGTAGAAAAAGCCATATATCCGCCGGGCTTTACGTATCTTACCGCGCTATCAAGGATTTTCTTTTGCAGCGCAGAAAGCTCTCTGATTTTTCCCGGGTTCATCCGATATCTGATTTCAGGCTTTTGTGAAATCGTACCGAGGCCGCTGCAGGGCAGGTCGGCCATGACGTAGTCAAACGTCTCTTCGTCCTCCGGGTAGAAAACGGCTGCGTCCCTGATTTCGGTAACGATATTTTCAAATCCGCATCTGACAGCATTTTCGGCAATCTTTTTAATCTTGCGGTCGGTCAGATCCCGGGCGGTAACGATTCCGTTATTTCCTGTCATATCCGCGAGAGCAACGGTTTTCCCTCCGGGCGCGGCGCAGATATCCAGCACTCTGCTGCCCTTCTCAGGCGATAGAATCCGGCAGGCGAGAGCCGAGGCGGCGCCCTGAATCTGTATCATTCCTTTGTTAAACGCCTCGAGCTTTGCGGGATTGACTGCGTTTGTGAAATAGTAAGAATCGGTGACGATGGGGTGAGGAAGGTATTTTGCGGCATCGGCGCGCAGGCAGTCGGCGATTTCTTCCTTCGCAAACAGGGAGATGTTCATTCTGAAACAAAGAGGCGGTTTCGTCAGGAGTGCTTTTGCTACGATTCCTGCATCCTCTTCGGGCAAAAATGATTTTAGTATATCTAATATGTATTCAGGCAAGGATTGCTCTGCTGTCGCATCCCCGGCGTCCGCAGTTTCACTCGCGCAGCGCCTGAGAACAGCGTTTACAAAGCCTTTCATTCCGAACAGTTTTCGCTTTTCAATAATCTTTACCGCCTCGTTGCAGACGGCGGAAGAAGGAATGTTTTTTAAATATGAGAGCTGGTAAATGCTTATTCTGAGGGTATTTCTGACTATGGGTCTTTGAGCCGATGCAGGGCGGCCGGCAAGCTCCTGTATCCTTCCGTCTATATATGGCAGATTCTCCAGCGTTCCGAAAACCAGAACCTTTACGAAATCCCGGTCATTTGAATTAAGGGAGCCTGCATCCAGACGCGCTTTCAGCACCTCATGACTCATTGCTCCCTCATCAATCTCACACAGTATATCAACCGCTGTTTCTCTTGCTGTTTTCAGACTCACGCCTTTCATTCTCCCAGCTTTTCCCCGACGCTTATCTTTATTCCACGCAGGAAATCGGCGGTCTTCATCCTTTTTTTGCCTTCGGCCTGGAGTTCGTTTATCATAAGGTTCCCCTCGCCGCAGATGACGGTTATGGCTTTGTTATCCGGCAGATCAGTAACGGTGCCGGCAGACGCTTTTTCTCTTGCACAGCCGAGTACGTCTGCATTACAATCTTCTTTGTCTGTCTGAACAACGTCTGCGTCAAATATCTTTATCCGCGATCCTTTATATGTGGTATACGCCCCCGGCCACGGATAATAGGCTCTTATCTTTCGCTCAATCAGCTCCGCAGGCTCACTCCAGTTTATAAGCCCGTCTTCTTTTTTTATCATCCCCGCATAGCAGGTTTCGCCGGTCTGTTTGACAGGCTTTACCGATCCGTCGCAAAGCCCCGCAAGAGTCCTGAGAATCAGACCGCAGGCAGCCTGTGAAAGCTTTTCTTCCAGCGAAAGCGTAGTTTCCTTTGGCGCGACAGAGACCTTTTCGGTAAGTAATATATCTCCCGTATCCAGCCCCTCGTCCATCATCATTGTGGTAACGCCGGTTTCTTTTTCACCGGCCAGTATGGCGGCGCTGATAGGCGACGCCCCTCTGTACACAGGCAGTAGTGATGTATGAATATTGACGCAGCCAAGAGGCGGAATTGCGAGGAGCTCGGGCTTCAGAATTTTTCCGTAGGCCATGACCACAAATGCATCGGCATTATAAGTCGCAAGCTGCGAAAGAAACTCCGGATCGGAGGCCTTTTGAGGCTGCAGTACAGGAATGTCGTATTCCAACGCCTTCTCTTTTACCGGCGAAGGCGTAAGCGCACCGTGGCGTCCTTTTGCCGTGTCTACTCTTGTCACGACAGCCGCCACCTCATGCTCTGATTTTATCAATGTTTCAAGAACCGGAACCGCTATTTCCGGTGTCCCCATAAATACTATTTTCATACCGCATATTTTATCTCAAAGTGCCTTATATTTCAAGGTTTACGCGAGCCTCCGCAAGTGTGGTGCGGAGAAAATCAAGTACAGTAAGCCCCTTTTCTCCGGCCAGCGGAAAACTCTGTTCTTCAATAGTCTTTTTTCTGGCTCAGTCTGTGTGTAAAGCATTTCAGAAGTTTAACGTATATGTCAGATAAGTAAAAGCCATGCAAAACACTTAGTTCGAACAACTGAATAGAGGTTAGCATGGGAAGCAAAACATACTCAATTGTACTAAACATTTATGACCGACAACAAATCGATGTTTAGCACAAAAGCTATAAAAGCAAGGATTATACTAAACATTTTACCCAAATAGCATAACAGGAGTTAGTACGGATGGCAGGATGCGCTCATTTGTGCTAAACAAAATGGAATGAAAACGAGTCAGCGTTTAGTATAAAAAGCAAAAATCTACGCTCTGTGCTAAACGTTTAGTAAGGATATCTAAAAGAGTGTTAGTACACGACCTCAATAAACAGTTTTTGTGCTAAATGTTTATAAAGGATAAAAATAGTCCGCAGGGCGGATTGCTTTGCGGACTATTGAACATCATATAAAGAATAAGAGTGGTTTGAAAAAACTGACGATTGGCGGAATTTTACTCCGGCGATTGGTCGGGGGGTGTTTTGATATACTTCACGTATTCGATATTCTCATTCGTCTCCGACACCTTCTTCATGGCCTCGTAGGTTTCGTCGCGGAGTTTTTTGATGGCTTCGCGCTGAGGAAGCGTCGTGTTCGGAAAGATGGGTTCGCAGACAGTCACGGTCATGGCGGGACGCTTGCAAAGCGCGAACAGCCCGCGGCGTTTTCTGTACGTCGTCACCATCGGAATGACGGGAACGTCGGCTTTAACCGGGTATCTGAATGAAACGTCTATGAAAGGTCTGATTTTCGTGTAATAAGGCCAGATGTGCGCTTCGGGGAAAATAGTGATACTGCCTTTTCTTTCTATTATTCCGTATACCCTGTCCAGAAAGCCGCGCATGCCTGAATGAGCCGTGGGAATGGGTATGCAGCCCAGCATCAGCACCAGATTGCGGATCAAGGGAATTGAGACCGCGTCAGGATTGGCAATTACAAAGCCCTTTTTGGGGAATGACGCTATGGCAGGCAGGAAGGAGTCAAAGGTCTGAGTGTGATTGGCATAGAGCAGATAGCCGCGCTTTGAATGCGTCCTGATGATGCGCCTATTTTTAATCTTAAACCCGTGATAAACCTTCATAAACAGCCAGATCAGAGGCACCACGATAATATAGTAAATAACAAATTCGGCAATCCGCCAAAAAATGTTTTTGTGTTCAAACACAAAAGAGCCGTCAACCACACTTGTCTTTATGTCGTTGCCGGCAAAATCGTCGTTTAATTCGTCCGAATAATATATGACTCTATTTTTCACTGCGTTTCAATTCGACCGCCTCGACGATCATCTCCTCCATCCTGTCCATGCAGTAATTAAAATCAAATTTTTTTGAAAAGCCTTTGTAAAGTTCACGGCATTTTTTCAAATCATCGGGGTTGTCCAGCCAATAGTCAATCTTGTCCGCCAGGTCCTGAGGATCGTCATATCTGAAAAGATTGTTTTCTGTGAGTGCAAAGTATCTGGTGGCGCTGCGCGGCGAATCCGCTATCACAGGCACCTTGCCGCAGGCAATGGCTTCCAGCGCGGCTATAGACTCTATCTCAATCTCGGCGGGATGCACATAAAGGTCAGCTGCATTTATGACCTTGAGAAGATCCTTGCGGCTGAAAAACCGCATAATAGGAGGAATGATTCCGAGTTTTTCAGATTGTTTTTCAAGTGCTTTACGCTTAGGTCCGGTACCTGCAAAAATGAGTTGAATCTTGTCCTTGTGTTTTGAAAGCGAAACAGCTTCGACCAGGATATTATGCGACTTTTCGGGGCTGTATCTGGCGGTAAATAAAATAACGAATTTGTCACGCCATCCCTCCGGTCTTGTGACCTGCATGGGCTTAAACTCACTGTTTACGCCGTTTGAAATAACTCTTCTCGGGGTGGGGCCTACCACGCCTTCAAAAACGTCGCAAATAAACTGCGTAGGATAATGAATAAAATCACAGTACTTAAAAACGCGTCTGTACAGCGCCTTATATGCAATTCTGTTTGCGAGGGAAAAATCCTTCATAAAAAGGTGTCCGGTGATGTTCTCCGCCTGGCAGTGAAAGCCTGCGGTAAGTGCAATGCCGTTTTCATGCGCATATAGTGCGGCGGCCTTTCCGAGGCTGAACGGGATAATCACGTGCACGGCGTCGGAGCCTTTTATCGCGTCTGCTATCATTTCTTTATCTGCTTTTGCGATAGTAACACCGTTTTTGCGGACGTATCTGTTGAATATGCCGAAATTCATTCTGTCGGCAATAAAATAGCCCTCCTGACCTCTTTTATCGTCATCGGGGCAAATAACTCTGACCTCATGACCTTTGCTCTTTAGTGTGCGGATAAGGTTCATGGCGGCTATGGTGGTTCCGTTGTTTTCTTTTCCGAGAACGTCTGAGACAACAGTAATAATCATAATAAGATGTGCGTTTGAAACCGGTCCTTTCTCAATTATCGTTCTGCA
>JAFTAU010000082.1 GCA_017455435.1 Lachnospiraceae bacterium
CCGCATAAGGAAATAAGAGAGGCACCGTAAGATGCCTCTCTTATTTCCTTAGGTAAAAATGAAGGGGACTTGAACGCCGAGGGAGGAACTTGCTTTGCAAGTTCCGGAAGAAGAATGTCCGGTGGACATTCTTCGCCGAAGGCCGGCCTGATAGGCGCCTATGGCGCCGGAGGAAGTCCCTTCTTCCGCATAAGGAAATAAGAGAGGCACCGTAAGATGCCTCTCTTATTTCCTTAGGTAAAAAGGACTTATTTTTTTCTATTATACTTATTGTTTCCTTTGCATATATATGTTATAATTTTGTAACAATTTCGTAATGATTCTAAGGACGACATGAAAAGCAGCGCAAAAAGTTTCAACTTAATACTATTATTAACCGCAGTGCTGTGCGGCGTCCTTTTATTGTTTTCAAATGCCGCTTTTGCAGAAGAAACCGGTACTGCATCTGACATTGACCTGGTTTCTGATTCAGAAACCGAAAACACTGTTTCTACTGACGAAACCGTTATCTCTGACTCTGATTTCATCCTTCCTGCAGATGATGAGACAACAATTGCCGAAGCCCCGGCACAGGAGCTTTCAACTTCTGACTCTGCCGAAGAACCGGTTGCTCCTGTATCCGATGATGAATCTTCCGGTCAGATAGTTTTTATAACACCTGAATATATAGAAGATGGCACTCAGGCCGGAGACCAGGCTAAATGTGATTTTAACGGGGACAAAAAAATTGACAGTCTTGACGTTGAATATTTCATGCTTCACGTGTATTTCCCCGAAAAGTTTCCTGTAGGGGAAGGCATCGATTGTGATTTAAATTGTGACGGCGTAGTAAATGACAGCGATGTTACCTGTTTTATCAGAGAGTACAGCATTCTGATGCCGCAGACAGGCGTTTCTTTTGCCGAGGCGCAGAAAGTGCTTGATACCATTCCGGACGGCACTGTTATGATCAGTAACTGCGGACAGGACGAAAATGGAAAATACCATGACGGAAAGGCCGGAGATCAGACCGGAGACGAATGGCGCCTGCGCACCTGGTACAATCACAAAAACGGCTGGGACTGCGTTCTCAGGTATACCGGTGAAAAGCAGGAAGAGGTTTCAGCCATGATGGCCCAGATGGCTTATCTGGCGGCTCTTAATGACAATATCGGATACGATCAGAGTCAGAGGACTACTTTCTGGACCGAGCTTCAAAAAGCCGGATACAATCCGTCTATGATTCTTACTCCCTGCGAAGCGGACTGTTCTTCGGGCGTTGCCGCAATTATTAAAGCTGTAGGTTACGTTCTTAATCTTAGAAAATTAAAAGATGTCAGCAGTGAGATGTATACCGGCAATGAAAAAGCTGTACTCGCCAATGCAGGGTTTACTGTTTATACATCATCTGATTTTACGAAATCCGGTACATACCTTATGGCAGGAGACGTGCTTCTCAGCATCGGGCACCATACCACTATCGTAATATCTGACGGCGCAAAGGCAGGAGAGGTCAATACGGCCCCGGCAGTGCGCGTGGATATTAAAAAGGGTTCCAAAAACGATACTGTTAGGGAGCTTCAGAATGCTCTGAATGATCTGGGTTATACAGATAATAGCGGTGCCAGGCTGGATACAGACGGAAGCTTTGGTAATAAGACGCAGGAGGCTCTGGATAATTTCAGGCAGGCTAACGGAATAGAAGAAAAGCCTGACAGCGCTTATGTCTATAAGGACGGAGTGACATGGCAGGTGATTGATGAGATGCTGGTAGGACAGGCTGTCACAGTAAGCTCCGATGAGGCGAATATACGCGCTCAGGCCAGTATAAACAGTGATCCGGTAGCAGTTGTTACCCGCGGAACTGTTTTGGTTTATACCAGAATCTTTTACAATGAATCAGAGGATCGCAATATGTATTACATCCCCGCTCTCGGCGGTTGGATCAGTGAAAAATGTCTTGCTTTATAAATGGTGTCTCCTATTACCATTTTAATCTATGGAGTTCTCCGGCTGTTTTCAGTCCGGAGAATTTTTTTTGACGAAGTGCTTCGTACAGGATTATTGCTACAGAGTTTCCAAGGTTTAGCGAGCGGGTTTCTCCGAGCATGGGAATTCTGATACATGTATCCGGATATTGTTTCAGTATTTCTTCGGGCACGCCTGCGCTTTCCTTTCCAAATACAATAAAAGCATCCTCTTTGAATTCAAAATCAGCATAGCACTGCCTTGCTTTTGTCGTGGCAAATACAAGCCTGGCGCCTGCATTCTTTTCTGTGAAGTCCTGCCAGTCGATATATGTGTGCAGGTCGAGATCCTTCCAGTAATCCATTCCGGCGCGTTTTAATTGCTTTTCATCGAGCGAAAAGCCGAGGGGCTCAATCAAATGAAGAGGAGTCCCTGTCGCTACGCAGGTTCTGCCGATATTTCCTGTATTTGCCGGTATCTCGGGTTCAAGTAATACTATATTCATATTCAATCCTTTCTGTAAATAACCGACTAAAACCTCGCAGTAGTCCGTAGAACGATTTTCTTCAATTAGACTACCGGAACAGTAATATTCGAGTAGTCCACAGAGCAATTTTTCTCATTTAGACTACCGGCAGAGAAAAACTGTAACATCCCCGCCCTGTTAACGCGCAATTAGAAAATTTTTATTCGCACAGGACATACAGCTTCATTGTTTTCAGATAAGCTATTTACAAAGAAATTCGGGCTCCGGCACGCTTGCCTCTGCCCGATTTCTTTGAACAGCTTTTTATCTGAAATCAATTTTGCTGATGTCTGAGAATGCGAAAAAAATTTTTAATGTGCGCTACGCGGGCGGGGAAGGGTTTGCGTCTCCGGATCTTGTGAACCTCCGGCGGGACGCTCTCGCTATCTCAGTCACGCAGCGGATGCTAAGCTCATTCGTCGCTCACGCTCGAATTCGCTAAGCACCGGCGGCCTTCGGATCCCGCCTTGAGGTAGCACAAGAGCCGGAGACTAAAGCCCGGCTCTGAACGATTTCTACCTGTCCTCCCGGAAGTATGGCAGGCCGAGGCTGGCAGGCGGCTGATTCTCCCTCTTATTGCGCAGAGAGGTGATTATCAGCACGATAATAGTAATAACGTAGGGCATGCCTTTGTAGAGCTCTTTAACGGCAATATTCGACCCTGTAGGAATGAATATATGAAGGATATAAAGTCCGCCGAAAAGTATGGATGCCCAGATGCTGGTGGTCGGGCGCCACAAGGTAAAGATAACAAGCGCTATGGCGAGCCAGCCTCTGTCGCCGAAAGCATCGGCGGACCAGACGCCTGTTGCATAGTCCATAATGTAATACAGACCGCCAAGCCCCGCAATCATTGAACCCGCGCAAGTAGCCAGATATTTGTATTTTGTGACATTGATGCCGGCAGCATCAGCCGTAGCCGGACTTTCGCCAACAGCTCTCAGGTGAAGACCGGTACGGGTCTTTTTGAGAATATAACCGGAAACCACGGCAATAATTATAGCCAGATAAGCCAGCCAGCTGTAGGAGAGGAAAATCTTTCCAAACCAGCCCCAGTCTTCGGCAAAAGGAAGACTGGCAGAGAAATACTTGCTCGTGCGGGAAAGCACGATGGTGGGAACATCGGCTCCGACGATCTTTATCAGCGAACCGCCGAAAAAGTTTCCGATTCCGATACCGAAAGTGGTCAGCGCCAGACCGGTAACGTTCTGATTGGCGCGGAGAGTAATAGTCAGGAATGAATAGATAAGTCCCATTATCAATGAACCGGCGAGGCAGCACAAAAGCGGTATCAGAACTGCCAGAAAACCGTTCATATTGTCGCCGGCGGAAGACTCGTAGAAAAAGCCGCCGATAACACCGCAGATAGCGCCCACGTACATCGTTCCGGCGGTACCCAGGTTCAGGTTGCCGGATTTCTCGGTGATGATTTCACCCGTACTGCCGAAAAGAAGAGGAATGCCCTGGACTACGGCTCTTTGAATAATCGTAACTATATTAAACATATTTATTCATCTCCTTTCGCAAAACGTGGAAATGAGATCTTGTAATTGATGAAAAACTCGCTTCCGATAATGAAGAAAAGAATAATGCCGGTAATTATATCTCCGAAGGAGGAATTGAGTCCCAGCGTGGTGGTTATCTGATTGGAACCGAGATTCAAAAAGACAATCAGAAATGCGGTCAATATCATTGTGAAGGGATTGAACTTTGCAAGCCACGCCACGATAACCGCGGTAAAGCCGCGTCCGTCAACCATTGTGGTAGTCAGAGTGTGATCTTTTGCGGAAACCAGCAGAAAACCTGTCAGGCCGCAGAGAGCGCCGGAAAGAATCATTGTGCGGAGAATGACCTTGTTGACTTTTATACCGATATATTTGGCTGTGCGCTCGGATTCGCCCACAACGCTGATTTCATAGCCCTGCTTTGTATATTTCATATAAACATACATCAGCACAGTGAGGGTCGTGACAATAAGAATTATCAGCAGATATTTGTTGCCTATTTCGGGAAGCCACCCTGCGTGTGTCTGCGGATTGATAATGCCAATCTTGGCTGAGCCGTCCTTGCTCCAGGAGGTTATAAAGAATGAAGCGAGCTGCGCAGCCACGTAATTCATCATAAGAGTAAAGAGTGTCTCATTAGTATTCCATTTGGCTTTGAAAAATGCGGGAATCAGCCCCCAGAGCGCACCGGCTGTGATTGATGCTACGAGCGTCAAAACAATCAAAAGACCGTGCGGAACGGTTTTGCCGAGGAAGAGCATTACGCAGGAAGCTGCTATGCAGCCCACCAGAACCTGCCCGTCGCCTCCGAGGTTCCAGAAGCGCATACGGAAGGCGGGAGCGAGCGCCAGTCCAACGCACAGCAGAATAGAAAGATTCTGGAACAGTACCCATACCTTTCTTACAGAACCGAGCGCACCGTTAAACAGAGAAGTGTAAACCGCAAAAGGATTTTCGCCGGTAAGAATAGTCGTTACTATTCCTATTACAACAAAAGCCAGAAGAATGGAAATGGCGCGGAACAGGTAGGCTCTGGGCCTCCCGACATCCATTCTCTTTGTAATATGGATAAAAGGAGTTTTATTCATAGCCTTCACCTCCGCCGATCTGCGTCATCATAAGTCCTATGCGCTTTTTGACAGCGTTTCTGCCGTCCTCTATGCCGCTTACACGACCGTCGCACAGCACCAGAATCCTGTCGCAGAGCTCCAGGAGCACGTCAAGGTCTTCTCCGACGTATATTACGGCAACGCCGTTTTCTTTTTGTTTGTTGATAAGTTCGTATATAGTGTAAGAGGAATTGATGTCCAGGCCTCTTACAGCGTAAGCGGTCAGCAGGACTGTAGGAGCGGATGAAATCTCTCTGCCGACAAGAATCTTTTGTACGTTTCCTCCGGAAAGCTTGCGAACTTCGGTCTTGATGCCGGGGGTATTGACCGAAAGCTCCTCGACAACGTGTTCAGCCAGCTCTGTGGGGGATTTCTTGTCGGTAAAAATGGAATGACCGGAACGGTAGGAGCGCAGCATCATATTGTCCGCCAGATCCATGCTTCCTACCAGACCCATTCCGAGTCTGTCTTCCGGAACAAAAGAAAGTGAAACGCCCATGTCGGCAATTTCGTTAGGATCCTTTCCTATCAGAGATTCTGCCGTTCCGTCGTCTTCGATATAGTCTATGGAGCCTGATTCAATCGGCTGCAGACCGGCAATAGCCTCAAGCAGCTCACGCTGACCGCTGCCGGCTATACCGGCAATACCCAGGATTTCTCCGGACCTTGCGGTAAAAGAAACATTTTCGAGCTTTAAAACGCCGTCAATGCTTCTGACGGTCAGATCTTTGACTACAATACGGTCTTTGGGCAGCACGGGCTCGGGTCTGTCGATGTTCAGAGCCACTTTATGACCGACCATCAGGTCTGTCAGCTCCTGAGCGTTTGTTTCGGCTGTGATTTTGTCGCAGATATACTCTCCGCTGCGGAGTATTGCCACCCTGTCGGAAACGGAGAGAACTTCGTTCATTTTGTGGGTTATCAGTATTATGGATTTACCGTCTTTTTTCATGTTTTTTATGACGGTAAACAGCTTGTCTGATTCCTGGGGAGTCAGAACGGCAGTAGGCTCATCGAGAATGAGAAGAGAAGCTCCGCGGTAGAGAACCTTGACTATCTCAACGGTCTGTTTTTCGGAAACAGACATATCGTAGATTTTTTTTGCGGGATCTATTTCAAAGCCGTATTTGTCGCAGATTTCTTTGATTCTGGCTGCGGACTGTTTGATGTTCAGTTTTCCTTCGTTTTCAATTCCGAGAACAATATTTTCGGCTGCGGTCAGAACGTCTACCAGCTTGAAATGCTGATGAATCATACCAATGCCGTGTTTAAAAGCCTCTTTCGGCGAGGAAATGCTTATTTCTTCACCGTTCATAAAAAGTTGGCCTTCATCGGGATAGTAGATGCCTGAGAGCATATTCATCAGCGTTGTCTTGCCGCTTCCGTTCTCGCCTAATAAAGCCAATATCTCTCCGGAATATACATCCAGCGAGATATCTTTATTGGCGATAACCTTGCTTCCGAAACGCTTAGTGATGTGTCTCATACTGAGCACGGGAGTTTTGTTTTCCAAGACGTTTCTCCTTTCCGTTTTGTTTCACGGTAAAAAAACCGGTGGTCCTTTTGCCCTGAAACAAAAGTAAAAAAGCGGGAGGTCGCTCGGGCCTCCCGCGGTGAATTAATAATTACTGTCCGAGAACGGTGATTCCATCGATGATGATATCAAAGTAAGGGGCTGAACGATACTCGGATTCATGGAAGTATCCGTCAGCGATAACCTCGGTTTCGGGCTGATAGTCGCCGGCGTCGTCAACATCGGCAAGGTAGGAAGTGAGGTTCACACCGTCTTTTGTGAAAGTGGTGGTATCAAATACCTTCAGAGTGCCGGCTTCGAACTGAGCCTTGATCTCGTCAATCTTTTCCTGAGTGCCTTCGGCGGCAGCGTCGGTGTTGACCTCGGTCAGCACAACGCTTCCGGTAGCGATAGTGCCGGTCCAGTCGGCGTCAAAGCTTTCGCCGGCCATAACAGCACCGATGCTGTACTCAAAGAAAGGAACCCAGTTGATGCGTGAAGAAACGATGAAGGTGGTAGGTCCGACTTCTTTGGTGCTTCCGTTGTAGGAAACGTTCGGAACCTTTGATTCTTCACAGGCTCTGGGAGCGCCCATGGAGTCGGCGTGCTGGGAAATAAGAACGCAGCCGTTAGCTATAAGAGATTTTGCTGTTTCGTACTCGGCGGACTCATCATACCAGGAAGAGGTATAGCTGACTTCCATGGTGACGGTAGGGCACTGAGAACGAACGCCAAGGAACCAAGAGGTGTAACCGGAAATAACTTCCGCGTAAGGGAAAGCGCCGACATATCCGACTTTTGCCTGCTCAGCAGTGATGGTGCCGTCAGCAATCATTTCGTTGAGCTTGAGACCAGCGGCAACGCCGGCAAGGTAGCGGCCTTCATAGATGGCAGCGAAAGCATTGTGGAAATTGGCAATATTCGCGTTGTGAGCATGTGTTCCGGTAGCGTGTACAAACTGTACCTCGGGATACTGCTCGGCGGCCTGCATAATGAAAGGCTCATGGCCGAAGGAATCAGCAAAGATGTAGTTGCAGCCTTCGTCTTCGACGAGCTCTTCGGCGGCGGTGAGACACTCTTCGGACTCATCAATACCGGTCTTGATTACGTACTCAATTCCAAGTTTTTCGCAAGCTTCTTTGGCAGCGTTGATGAAGTTGAGGTCGTAAGTGGACTGCTCATCATGCAGGCAGATGAAACCTGCCTTTACGGTAACAGCGGCTTCCTCGGGAGTGGTCTGTTCAGCCTGGGACTGGGAGCCTGAATCTGCAGTAGATTCTGTGGTTTCTCCGCAGGCGGCGAGAGAGAAGATCAGTGCCGCAGCAAGGATGATGGATAAAAATTTTTTCATTTCCGGTTTCCTCCTAATGAAATCGTTTTTATTGTCTAACGGACACTATTGTCCGATAGTTTCATTTTCTGAATACTACGCCGCTGTCTGTCATGCTGTCTATAAGAGCCAGTGACTCGACGCGGATGCCGGATTTTCTGAGAGTGTCTCCGCCGCCCTGAAAGCCTTTTTCGATAGCTATGGCAGCGCCTGCGAGGCATGCGCCGGCCTGCTCGACGAGGGAAATCATGCCGTTAACGGCGTTTCCTACTGCAAGAAAATCATCTATTAAAAGAATACAGTCATCGGGGAGAAGATAATCTCTGCTGATGACCATAGTGTAATCGTTTCCATGAGTGAAGCTGTGTGCCTGGGCGCTGTAGACGTTTCCGTCAACATTGCTGGTTTTGTGTTTTTTTGCGAAGACCACGGGGACACCCATGGCCATTCCGGCAGCAGCAGCCAGAGCAATCCCGCTGGACTCGACGGTCATGATTTTTGTCACACCCGAGCGTGCGAAGAGGTGGGAGATTTCATCTGCCATAGCCGCCAGCAGCTCTGTATCGATCTGCTGATTAAGAAAACTTCCGACTTTGAGAATGTTTCCGGGAAGTACTTTTCCTTCTGATAAAATGCGGTCTTCCAAAAGCTTCATTTTTACTCCGGAAAAACAAAAAACAGATTTGAATCTCAAATCTGTTACCGATATAGAAAACAAAAAGGGCATACAATATATTGTATGTGCTTGTTTGTCCGATAGTCGCAGCTTATGCGGCGCTGCGGTAGAGACGTTTGGGCCATCAATCCAAACCTATATCGGTAAGTTTTTCAACCACATAATATACAATAATTCCGCATATTTCAAGAGCTTTTTAGAAAAAATGTTTATAAAAATGTTTAACATTTAAAAAGCCTTGTGATTGCCTGTTTTTAAACTTTTTTAACAAAATTTTTATCATCCGGCGTATTTACCGCAGCTACAAAATATTGTAGAATGCACATTAGTAAAACAAAAGAGGCTGTCCTATGAATTTTATAGATAAACTTGAAAAGAAAATCGGCAAGGCCGCTATTCCGCATCTGATGCTCTGGCTCATCGGAATGTACATTGTCGGTTTTATCCTTAATATAGTTAACCCGCAGTTTTATATACAGCATCTTTCTCTCGATATGTATCAGATTATTCACAATCTGCAGCTGTGGAGGCTGATTTCATTCCTCTGTTATCCGCCTGACAGCAATCCGCTCTGGTTTTTGCTTTTATCTTTTATATACTTTTCACTCGGGAACACTCTCGAGAAGATATGGGGCACGTTCAGGTTCAATCTCTACATTTTCCTCGGCGTCTTCGGAGTCATTCTGGCATCGCTGATTATTTATCTGGTGTCCGGGAATGTCTATCTGCTGACGGCTGATAAGCTCTACCTTTCCATGCTGCTGGGGATTGCCGCCACTTTCCCCGACATAACCTTTATGCTGTACTTTATTATTCCTATAAAGGCAAAGTGGCTGGGATTCCTTTACGGAGGCTTCCTGGTTTATCAGGTTATTTCCTCTGCAATTGCAGGAGTATGGGAGTCCGTTATAGCCATAGTTCTTTCACTGCTTAACTTTCTTGTTTTCTTTGTGTTTCTCAGAAAGAAAGGCAGCGGAAGCTTTGCATATTCTCAAAGAACCAGACGCACCTTTAATGCCGACAGAATGCGTCAAAGCGCCGCAACATCTTCAGCTGCCGGTGCACGTACTCCCAGGCACAGATGCTGCGTCTGCGGCATAACGGATCTGGACGCTCCGGAAATGGAATTCCGTTTCTGCAGCAAGTGCAGCGGCGCCCGTGAGTACTGTTCAAATCACTTGTACACCCACACACATATTTTATAAAAAAACTCTTGACAATAGAATAAACATAAGATACCATACAAACATAAGTTCGCAAACAAAAGTTCGAACCCGGAAGGATCGGCCAGGAGGATTATATGAACAACGAAGAAAGATTGAAAGCGCTTGACGCCACAATCGCAAACATCGAGAAAGCCTACGGAAAAGGCGCTGTAATGAAGCTCGGAGACGAGTCTGCACACCTTGACATCGATGTCATTCCCACAGGGTCTCTGAGCCTTGACATTGCTCTGGGGCTCGGCGGCGTACCAAAGGGCAGGATCATAGAGATCTACGGTCCTGAGTCCGGAGGAAAGACCACCCTCGCGCTCCACATGATTGCAGAGGCGCAGCGCAGAGACGGCATTGCCGGATTTATAGATGCCGAACATGCTCTGGATCCTGTTTATGCCCGCAATATCGGCGTGGACATTGATAATCTCTACATTTCCCAGCCGGACAACGGCGAGCAGGCTCTGGAGATAGCCGAGGCCATGGTCCGCTCCGGCGCTATGGATATTGTCGTTATAGACTCAGTCGCTGCCCTCGTACCAAAGCAGGAAATAGACGGAGAGATGACGGATCAGCAGGTCGGTCTTCAGGCGCGTCTTATGTCAAAGGCACTTCGAAAGCTCACCGCCGTTGTTTCAAAGACCAATTGCGTCGTGGTATTTATCAATCAGCTCCGCGAGAAGATCGGCATTATGTTCGGCAATCCGGAGACCACCACGGGTGGCAGAGCTCTGAAGTTTTACTCGTCGGTACGTCTGGATATCCGCAGGACAGAATCTCTCAAGGTCGGCGGAGAGGTTGTCGGAAACCATGTCAGAGTAAAGGTGGTAAAAAACAAAGTGGCTCCGCCTTTCAGAGAAGCTGAATTTGACATCATGTTCGGAAAGGGCGTCTCAAAAGAAGGAGACCTTATTGATCTCGCCGTAAAAGAAGATCTCATCGTAAAGAGCGGATCCTGGTTTTCGTATCAGGGAGAACGCATCGGGCAGGGCAGGGACAATGCCAAAAAGTACCTCGCAGACAATCCCGCTGTCGCCGATGAAATCGATGCCGAATTACGCAGGAGATATGGCCTCCTACAAGATAGTGTAGACTGAGGCTCCGGCTCATACAAATTTTGGTTTTTAAGGTCTTGACATCAGTACACTAAAAAGTATAAAATGAATCGGTTGTATTTTTTACAACCGGTTTATTTTTAAACAGCGCACTTTAAAAACTTAATAAAGGAGGAACTTTTGTAATGAATGGTATTAACCCTGTCATTATCACGGTCATAGTCGCCATTGTTGCATTAGTTGCCGGTTCCCTTATTACTTGGTTATATCGTAAATCTGTTTATGAAAAAAGGATTGGTTCAGCGAAAGAAAAATCAAGAGAAATAATAGACGAAGCAATAAAAACTGCCGAGTCTAAAAAGAGGGAAGCGCTTTTGGAAGCCAAAGAAGAAGCGCTGAAACAAAAGAACGAGTGGGAAAAAGAAAACAAAGAACGCCGTTCTGAAATTCAGCGTATGGAACACAGGCTTCAGAACAAGGAAGAAAATCTTGACAAAAAGATTGAATCCATGGAAAAGCGCGAGGCAAGTTTTGCCGCAAAAGAAGACAGCCTCAACAAAAGGCGCAGCGAACTCGATCAGATGATTGAAGGCGAAAAGCACATGCTCGAAAAGATTTCCGGTTTTACGACGGAAGAGGCAAAGACGTATCTCCTCAACTTGCTCGAAGAAGATGTCAAACTCGAAAAAGCAAAGATGATAAAGGAATACGACGCCGCCGCAAGGAGCGAGGCCGACAAAAAAGCAAAAGACTACGTGGTTACCGCGATTCAGAAATGTGCGGCGGATCAAGTTGCCGAAACAACCATTTCCGTTGTTCCTTTGCCGAATGACGAGATGAAAGGACGCATCATCGGACGTGAGGGCAGAAACATCAGAGCACTGGAGACTCTTACCGGAGTCGAGCTCATTATTGATGATACCCCCGAAGCCGTTATCCTTTCAGGATTCGATCCCATGAGACGCGAGGTTGCCAGAATCGCTCTTGAAAAGCTCATCGTGGACGGCCGCATCCATCCCGCAAAGATAGAGGAGATGGTGGCGAAGGCTGAAAAAGAGGTCGAAAGCATCATAAAAGAAGAAGGCGAAAACGCCGTTCTCGAAGCAGGCGTTCACGGACTTAATCCCGAATTCGTCAGACTTCTCGGAAAGATGCGCTTCCGTACCAGCTACGGCCAGAACGCCCTGAAACACAGCATCGAAGTTGCTCAGCTATCCGGACTGCTTGCCGGAGAACTCGGACTCGATGTCCGTATGGCAAAGAGAGCAGGACTCCTGCATGACATCGGAAAGAGTCTCGATCACGAAATGGAAGGCTCGCATATCCAGATAGGCGCGGATCTTTGCCGCAAGTACAAAGAACCGGCCATCGTTGTCAATGCTGTCGAGTCCCATCATGGCGACGTAGAACCTACCAGCCTCATCGCCTGCATAGTTCAGGCGGCCGACACCATTTCGGCTGCCAGACCCGGCGCCAGGCGCGAAACGCTCGAGGCATACACCAACAGACTCAAAACCCTCGAAGAGATTACCAACTCCTTCAAAGGCGTTGAAAAATCCTTCGCCATTCAGGCGGGCAGAGAGGTGCGCATAATGGTTATCCCCGATCAGGTTTCGGACGACGACATGGTGATAATGGCAAGAGATATCGCAAAGCGAATCGAAAGCGAGCTTGTATATCCCGGTCAGATAAAAGTAAATGTTATCCGGGAGTCAAGGGTTTCCGACGTCGCAAAGTGATTTTTAAGGAGCTGCCTTAACGGGCAGCTCTGTTTTTTTATTTTACTTGCGGTTTTGTCATATGGGTGATAATATATCGTATTAAATAAAAGGAGGCGCTTATGAACATTGTATGTCTTGA
>JAFTAU010000083.1 GCA_017455435.1 Lachnospiraceae bacterium
ATGATGGACTGATTGGCGAGAAGCGTGATTAGCCAGACTATTTCCTCAAGTGCTTCTTCAAAATGCTCTGTGCCTGCCAGCTTTTCGCCGAGATTTTCCAGACCGCCGTAGCGACGCGCAATGGATTTTGTGGCAAGCGTAGTGAGAATCAGCTCATACTCCTGGCCGCCGAGCGTAATAAAAGCGGAGCGTTCGTTATCCATCACGAATTACCTCCCGATTGCGCGGACGCGGAATAGGTCGGTTCATAGACAGACGAAAACCAGCCGCTGACGGTGCTTGCCGCAACCCCCGCGTCTCCCTCGGTCACTTCCGTCTTCCACGGGTGTTTCCCTCTGCTGTCAGCTTTGTGCCGCTGCATGATCGTGCCCTCAATGGTCGGCGTCTGGAACGAGATGCTGTCGCCCTTGGTCTGCAAGTTGGTTGCCGGGACGCCGAACTGAATGCGATAAAGCCAGAAGTAGCGGTATTTACCGTTCGGCTTCATCGCTCTGAATCCGATGGCGACAGGTGCGCCGAGATCTTTGCCAGCGGATACAAGCACACCGTTGGTGTCGACTTCCGCGCCTGTGAGAATCTGCGCCTTGTCAATGCCGATATCGTCAACGCCGAGGGACAGTTTGCCCTCCTTAAACGCCTTGACGACTTCTGCGGCAGCGTCATCTGCGTACAGGATCGCTTCGGCAAGCTCAACAGAAAGATCACATTTGATGGCCTTTGCCAGTTTTGCGGGTGTGCCGTAGGTTTCTTCTCCGTTGGAATCGTCTGTAATAGACGCATAGTACAGAGAATCTAAACCGATCGTACTCATGTGGTTTCCTCCTTTATGTAATACTCTTTTGCTGTATCTATGGAATAATGATGATATCCCGTATCATCCTCGTGCCCGAGATAGCGCCGCTCAGTAATCGTAAACCCGGCAGTCAAAAAACCGGTCACGAGGACGGATACGAGTTGCAAATAGTTTTGTTTCGTAAAAACAGAGACACGCACTTCGCAGATATCCACACCGGGCATATTGTCGGCAAAAAGATCAAAGACGTCGACCAGCGGTGTCAGAACGGCATAGGTGTCAGGCGGAGCGCTGCTGAACACGCCTGTTTCAACGGGAACGTCATGGTGATCGAGAATCGCTTTCAGTTCGCTTAACGCGCTCATACGTCGTTCATCTCCCGTTCCAGTGTTTCTGATATAACCGACATAACTTGTCGACGTGATTTTGATTTTGCCGGTTTCAGAAAAGGTCTCGGCGGCTGACCGGATTTGCCGTATTCGAGAATGTTGGCGATCTTTGCATTGCTGCTGCCGTCAGCCCTTGGTCCCGAGAAACCGACTTTAATATCATAATTGCCCTTGGCATCTACCTTCACCGGAGACGTGCCGAGTGCTTTCTGAAGCTGTCCGGTGGAACGTGACGGCTGTTTTGTTCCTTTGCCGATCACGGCGGACAGGTTTGAAGCCACTGCTTTTTCTGCTACTTCCGCGCCTGCTTTCAGAGCTTTTTCACACACTTCGTCTGTTTTATTCCCTAACCGGGTCAGCTTTGCGATCAGCTCGTCAGGCATTTTCGGCTTCATGGTTGCCATCTGACTCCACCTCCAGTTTGCCGATTGCTTCGTAATACATATTTTTCTGCCTCACATTTTCAACGGAAATGAGGTTATACCGTTCGCCTATACAGTCAATGACCATTGATGTATCAATTGTTGTATGCGGAATATAACGAAAGCGAAACAGAGCCGACGCTTCCTTCAGCACAGCTCTGTTTGTCCATTTCTCCGTTGAATTTCTCGGTTCAAAATACGCGTGGACGGACGCGACCGTTTTTTCATGCGGTATTCTGAATCCGTCCGCGTCTGTAGTATAGGTGATTTTCTTTATCACAATGGGTGTCGTGAGCTTTCCGAAAGACATCGGTTACACCTTCCAGTCTCTGCCGAGGCGAAGCAGCAGGTGAACGGTGTTCCAGACCTGCCGCGCCGCGCTGATATTGTCATTGAAAAAAACCGCGGTTGAACCGTCCCGGCTTTCATAAAAATAGCTTGCCAGAAACACGATTGCCTGCAGGGTTGCCGGAGGCAGCGGATGCGCCGCATAGTAGCCGGGTACAAGATGCTGATAACCCTCCGCGTAGTTTACCGCGGCATAAATATATGATTGGATCAGTTCATCTTCATCGTCTGTTTCAATAACCAGATTCTTTTTGACAAGCTCTAACAGGTTCTCCATCCGAACCGCCTCCTTTTGTTATGTATTAAGGCAATGCCGCACAATTCGCGGCGCACGCCTTGCTTGATTCTTATTCCGTCATCTTGCACAATTTCTCCTTGCAAGGCGTCAGCCTTCCTGCGTCGAAATTGTACAATCTGACGAAAAATTATACTGCGCAATCCGCACACCTGAATTGTGCGGTATTGCTTTAACCGGCTTTCATCTTCAGAAGCTGGATACCTTCGGGAAGAATGACCTTGCCGTCAACACGCTCCGTTGCGACAAAACCGATCTGACCGTTGGTGGCGTACAGCTCATTGAGACGCTGCACGGTTCTGCCCGCGCGGTCGCCGATCCAGTAGTTTTTGAAATCGCCGAAGGCAACGGTCAGCGCGCCCGCCGCCGCTGTGGGGACATACGGGCTTGTATGGAGCTCAAATCCGAGCAGTCTGTCCGGCTCACCGGACTGCACGGAAGGCTGCCACATATACGCGCCGTTATTGTCCTTGAGTTTGCGGAGAAGGGAGACTGTCGCGTCATTCATAAGGAATTTTGCATTTTTGCGGTAAGGTGATTTGAGCGCGTATACAAGAGAAAGCATTTCATCCGCCGTTACCGCCGTTGATGATGCCGCTGTAACGCCCACAGTGCCGCCTGTTGCGGTGAAAATGCCGGTGGGCTGGTTTGTACCCGTGCCAACGCAGAACGCCTGTTCTTCGGCAATGCCGAAAGCGCGCGCGATTTCCGCGGCAATATATGATTCGAGGTCAAACTCACTGTCCTGAAGCAGCTCGGTGCTGACTCTGATAAGGTCGGTGAGTTTGAACGCGTCAATCACGGTTTGACCAAACGTCGGATTGCTTTCCGTAAACGCAGCGTTTTCAGCAGTCCAGGCAGCTATTAAGGCACAGGGGAAATAATCCTGGCAAGTCCTTAAAAATCGCTGAATTGACAGTTGATGAGGCGTACGCCCGCGTGTTTGTCAAAACCGCGCCGAGTGTCCACCACTTCAAGACAAGTCAGTGGAAAGATATCCGGATTGATATTTTGATCTAAACATTTTAGCCCGACTCTTTCGGTTATCCGATCGAGCCGGGCTTTTTGCAGAATCGCATGTTTTTCTTTTCGACTCCTTTAATGAAATCGTAAAGGAACTATTTGTCACAATTAGATTATTGAATAAATTATAGAAAAAAGCAAAATACCGCCAGCAAACATAAGCGGTATTTTGCTTTACCCTCGTAAAAGATCTTCAATTTCAGCTTTTTCAATCATTTTTGAGAGACGATCTATTTGGTCATTTATTACTTTTTTATGTTGCAAAAACTGAACACCAGAAAAAAGAGGCAATAATCCTTTTAAATAATCAACCCACTTAGAGTATAGCGGAACTGCACTGCCAGACCACGAATACGAAGTTGGACATAAAGGTATTCTTTTGAACAGATCAGGATCAGTATTGACGGTAGTCAAGTAAATTATATATTCTTTTTTTCTGACATCACACAGCTCCGAAATGACACTAAAAATACTTTCCATCTTTACAAAATCAGAGCTATTCTTCGAGATATAATGTTTAATCCACTTGTCACTTTGAGCTAATAATCTACCAGGTACAAGTATAAATGCCTTCATTACTGAAGGGTAGGTAAAAAG
>JAFTAU010000084.1 GCA_017455435.1 Lachnospiraceae bacterium
CGGCGGAAACCAGCAAAAGGCCATCGTAGCCAGAGAGCTGGACCACGAGCACAAGCTTCTCGTGGCTATCCAGCCTACCCGCGGCCTGGACGTCGGCGCCATCGAATTCATTCACAGCGAGATAGTCAAAAAACGCGATGAGGGTGCGGCCGTGCTGCTGATATCCCTCGAACTGGAAGAGATAATGAGTCTGTCGGATCGCATTCTCGTTATGTACGAGGGCGAAATAATGGGTCAGCTCGATCCAAAGACCACCGACATAAAAGAACTCGGTCTGTACATGGCCGGCGCGAAGCGCGATACGATAAAGGAGGCGTGAGATGAATAATTTCTTTAAAAAAGAAGGCGTAAAGTCAATTTTATCTTCCGTTCTCTGTATCCTCGCCGGTATTCTGCTGGGCTTCCTCATTATGATCGGATTGTCCCTCTTTAATGAGCGCACCACCATCGAAAGTGCCTTTAAGGGACTCGGAATCCTGCTGGCCGGACCTTTCTCCAGCGGAAATTCCGCATACATAATGACCAATGTCGGCGATATGCTCTTTTACGCGTCGCCGCTTATTATGACGGGTCTTTCCGTAGCCATCGCCTACAAGACAGGTCTCTTTAATATCGGCGCGGCGGGTCAGTTTTATATGGGAACGCTCGCAGCTCTGATGGTGGCGCTCAATATCGACACCACCGGAAATCCCGCCATGGGCATTCTGGTGTGGATACTGGCTATCCTCGCCGCCATGGCGACGGGCATGCTGTGGGGCGCTATCCCCGGATTTTTCAAAGCAGTTTTCAATGTAAACGAAGTTATCGTCTGCATTATGACAAACTGGATTTCCGCCAACGTCGTCACATGGCTTTTCACCAATATGCCGGATCTTATTAACCGGGGCGCGGGCAAATCCGGATATCTCATCACTACAGCCGTCACCGGAAACGGCACGCCAAAGCTGGGTCTCGACCAGATTTTCAAAGGTTCATATATCGATATGGGCATAATCATTGCGATAATTCTCGCAATAGTCATTTATGTCATCCTGACAAAGACCACCTTCGGATACGAGCTGAGAGCCTGCGGCTCCAATAAATACGGAGCACGCTGCTCAGGCATGAGCGAAAAGCGCAACATCGTGCTTTCGATGGCTATCGCGGGCGGTCTGGCGGCTATAGGCGGCGCCCTTTACTACCTCAATCCCGGCATCGAGCTCAAATTTGACACGGCTTACAGCCAGCTTCCGGCGTATGGCTTTAACGGCATCCCGGTCGCCCTGCTCGCAATAAACAATCCCATCGCGGTTATCTTTGTGGGCATATTCATCCGCTTCCTCAGCATGGGCGGCGATCAGCTGACCAGCGCGGGATTCAACAAATACATAGCCGATATTATAGTGGCGCTGATTATATACTTTGCCGGATTCTCGATGTTCTTTAAGGGATTTATTACAAAGCTCACAGGCAAAAAGAAGGCGGCCGCAAGCGTCTCAGAAAACGCAAATATGGCGGTAAAAGCGCCGGACCCTGAGCCGGAGGGCTCGCCTTCCGGGGACGGACAAAATACGGGAAAGGAGGCTGACGCGAAATGATTTTCATGCTTCAGAAAACCCTGATTTATACAGCTCCTCTTCTTATTGTGGCTCTCGGCGGAATGTTCTCCGAGCGCGGCGGCATCATAAACCTGGCCCTTGAGGGCGAAATGATATTCGGTGCATTCTGCGGCGCCATCTCAGCCAGGCTGTTTTTGGAAAGCGAAGTTTTCGGCACAAATATGCAGCTGCAGTTTATAGTGGTTATGGCCATCTCTGCAGTTTGCGGAGCGCTGTTCTCACTGCTGCTTTCCTTCTCGGCCATAAAGCTGAAGGCGGATCAGACAATAGGCGGCACTGCGCTTAATATGCTGGCGCCCGCCATAGTAAACGCTTTTGCGCTGGCCTTCTTCAATATGGAAAAGATTCAGATGCCCGCAAACTTTGCCGGATATGTCATCAAAAACCCCGATGCCACTCCGATTGAGCAGATTTTCGCGGACAAGGCATATATTTCCACCTATGTCATAGTTGTCGTCTTTATCCTGCTTTCGATATGGATTTATCGCACAAAGACAGGCATGCGCCTCAGGGCGTGCGGTGAACATCCGCAGGCTGCGGCCTCCGTGGGCGTGAACGTATTTAAAATGCGCTATCTCGGAACCACCATCAGTGGCGCTCTGGCGGGTCTGGGCGGTTACGCCTATATAGCCACTGTCGCAAACGGTACCGCGGAAAGCTCCATCGCGGGCATGGGCTTTTTGGCTCTGGCTATTATGATCTTCGGAAACTGGAAGCCCGTGGGCATCTTCTTTGGGGCGCTGCTTTTCGGCTTCCTCAAGTGTATCGGACCTATCTACAATTCAGTGGACTTCCTTAAAAATCTGGGACTGCCGATGTATTTTTACAATATCATCCCTTACGTGGTGGTGCTTATTGTTCTGGCTATCACAGCCAAAAAATCAGGCTGCCCCAAGGCAGAAGGTATTCCATACGACAAAGGAATGCGTTAAATACGGTTTATCGGCGCGCTCTTTCGGGCGCGCCTGCCGGTTTATAGGGAGAAGCATATGCGAATGTATGACATCATCCGTAAAAAGCGCGACGGAGGCATTTTGACCAAAGAAGAAATCCGCTTTTTTACGGAAGGACTGACAGACGGCAGCGTGCCGGATTATCAGGCGGCCGCACTGTGCATGGCAATCTTTTTAAAAGGAATGAACCGCGATGAGATAGCGGAACTGACCTTCGCCATCAGAGATTCGGGCGAGAGGCTCAATCTTTCCGCCATCAAAGGCATCCGCGCGGACAAGCACTCCACCGGAGGCGTCGGCGACAAGACCAGCCTGGTGGTGGCGCCTGCCGTGGCGGCTCTCGGAATAAAGGTCGCAAAAGTCAGCGGCCGCGGACTGGCGCACACCGGCGGTACCGTCGACAAGCTGGAATCCATTCCCGGGTACCGCACGAATCTGACGGACGAAGAGTTCATAGACTGTGTGAACCGTATCGGCGCTTCCATCATAGGACAGACCAGGGGCGTCGCTCCCGCGGACAAAAAGCTCTATGCCATCAGGGACGTCACAGCCACTGTAGACTGCCTGCCCCTCATTGTTTCGAGCATAATGGGCAAAAAGCTGGCCGCGGACGACGACATCATAGTTCTGGACGTGAAATGCGGCAGCGGCTCATTTAACAAAACCCCCGAAATCAGCCGCGAACTTGCGGAGTGCATGGTGGACATAGGCAAAAAGGCCGGCAAAAAAATGCTGGCTATCATCACCGATATGGACAGGCCGCTCGGAGCCGCCATCGGAAATGCGCTCGAGGTGCAAGAGGCCATCGAGACGATGAAAGGCCGCGGCCCGGAGGACTTTACCAGGCTGTGCGAAGAGCTGATTGCCGGCATCCTGTGCCTGGCCGGAAAGGGCAGCCGGGAGGAATGCCTGAAAATGGCGGCGGACTGCCTGACAGACGGCAGCGCATTGGCAAAATTCCGCGAAATGATAGAGGCACAGGGCGGAAACTCCGCTGTTATAGATGATTACAGCCTCTTCGGGACAGCGCGTTTTATGTATAAGGTGCTTTCTCCCGTGAGCGGATATATCGCCTCGGCCGATACCGAAGGGTACGGCGCGGCCAGCCTGCTGCTCGGTGCGGGCAGAAATACAATAGAAGAAGACATTGACCCCTGCGCAGGCATTATCTTAGAGAAAAAAACGGGCGACTATGTCAAAAAGGGAGACATTATCGCCACTTTGTACACCGATCGAGAGGAATCCATCCCCGCTTCGGAGGAAAAACTCGTTTCCTCGACGCGTTTTTCTGACAAAAAGCCTGAGGAAAAACCCTTAATACTGGAGAGAGTGGATTAATTAATGGCAAAACTGTATTTTAAGTTTGGCGCAATGGGCTGTTCAAAGACGGCTCAGGCTCTTATTACGAAATTTAACTATGAAGAACGGGGCATGAAGGTGCTTCTTATGAAGCCGGCCATCGACGATCGCGAGGGAGCCAGCGTGGTTCGCTCCCGGATAGGCCTGGAGGCACCGTGTATTATGGTTCCGGAAAGCTGCGATATTTTTGAGCTTTTTACAAAAAAGCACGCGGACTGCGACGTGATAATAGTGGACGAATGCCAGTTCCTTATGCCGGAGCAGGTAGACCAGCTCGGCAGAATCGCGCTCGAAAAGGATATACCGGTGCTTTGCTTCGGGCTCAGGACGGACTTTGCAACCCATCTTTTCCCGGGAAGCCGTCGCCTGTTTGAACTGGCGGAGTCCATTACGGAGATAAAATCCGTATGCCGCTGCGGCGCAAAAGCTACCGTAAATGCCCGTATGGACGACAATGGGAACATAGTCTATAAAGGCGACCAGATATGCATAGGCGGAAACAACCGCTACGAGGCCATGTGCCGCCGCTGCTGGGAAAGACGCAAAAAAGAGCAAAAGATGAAAGGCATTATCTAAGACAGGAGACAGAAATGGACATTAAAGAAATTCTCGGAAAATGCGACCACACGCTGCTTTCTCAGACCGCGACGTGGGCTGAGATAAAAGCCATCTGCGACGACGGAATGAAATATCATACGGCGTCAGTCTGCATACCGGCTTCTTTTGTAAAAAGAGCAAAGGAATATGTCGGAGAAAGGCTTGCCATCTGCACCGTGATAGGTTTCCCCAACGGCTACAGCACCAGTGAGGCAAAGCTTTTTGAGACTAAAGATGCGATAGAAAACGGCGCGGACGAGATAGATATGGTTATCAACATCGGAGAGCTGCGCGCCGGAAATGAAGATTATGTCAAAGATGAAATACGCCTGCTGAAGCAGGCCTGCGGCGACAGGATTCTGAAGGTCATTATAGAGACATGTCTTTTGACCGAAGAAGAAAAAATCACCATGTGCAGACTGGTGACAGAGGCCGGCGCCGATTATATCAAGACTTCCACCGGCTTTTCCACGGCGGGAGCAACTTTTGACGATGTGGCGCTCTTTGCCGCCCACGTCGGCCCCGGCGTAAAGATAAAAGCCGCCGGCGGCATAAGCAGCATAGAGGACGCGGAAAGATTTATAGAGCTGGGCGCCTCCCGCCTCGGCACCAGCAGAATAGTCAAAATAGTAAAAGCAGGCGAGAAAAACTGACAGGAGGCTGATATGAGCAACGTACCCACACCCCACATAGAAGCGAAAGCAGGTGATTTTGCGGATACCGTGCTGATGCCGGGAGATCCGCTCCGTTCAAAATTCATCGCTGAGAAATTTCTGGAAAACGCCGTTCTTGTCAACAACGTCCGCGGCGTCCAGAGCTACACCGGTTATTATAAAGGTAAAAAAGTGTCCGTAATGGCATCCGGAATGGGACAGCCCGCCATCGGCATTTATTCCTATGAGCTGTTCAATTTTTACGATGTAAAGACCATTATCCGTGTGGGCTCGTGCGGCGCCTACAGCCCGGAGCTTCACGCCCGCGACATCGTCCTGGCCATGGGTGCCTGCACAAACGGCAATTATGCTTCACAGTACGGACTGCCGGGCACTTTCGCCCCCATAGCGGATTTTGAGCTGCTGCGCAAGGCGGCGGATGAATGCGAGAAAAAAGGACTCAGGTACAAGGTTGGAAATATTTATTCTTCCGATATTTTCTATGACGAACAAAACGTCTGCCCGCTCTGGACCAAAATGGGCGTTCTGGGCGTGGAGATGGAATCCGCGGCTCTCTATTGCAACGCCGCCCGCGCCGGCAAAAAGGCGCTGTGCATTTGCACGGTCAGCGATTCCTTCGTCTATCCCGAGGAAAACACTACGGCAGAGGAGAGGCAGAATTCTTTTACAGCCATGATGGAAGTGGCACTGGAGATTGCATAAGAAAGGCCTGTTATGAAAAAAAGAGCGTTTATTATTGTTCTTGACAGTATGGGCGTGGGAGAGCTTCCCGACGCTCATCTCTGGCATGACGAGGGCAGCAACACCCTCGGAGCCATCAGAAATCACGAAAACTTTTACTGCCCGAATCTGAAAAAGCTGGGACTCTTTAATATCGAAGGAGTCGGCGGCGGAATTGACCGTCCGCAGGGAGCAGTCGCGAGAGCGGCGGAGCTCAGCATGGGAAAAGATACCACCACGGGGCACTGGGAGATAGCCGGACTTGTTTCACCGCAGCCCATGCCCACATATCCGGACGGCTTTCCGGCAGAGGTGATAGATGAATTTGAAAAGCGCACCGGCAGAAAGACTCTGTGCAACAAACCCTACTCCGGGACAGATGTCATCAGAGATTACGGCAGGGAGCATGTGGAGACAGGAGCGCTGATAGTCTATACCTCTGCGGATTCTGTCTTTCAGATTGCCGCGCATGAGGATGTGGTTCCTGTGCCGGAGCTTTACAGATACTGCGAAATCGCCAGAGAAATACTCCAGGGAGAACACGCCGTGGGGCGCGTCATAGCCAGACCCTTTACCGGAGAGCATCCGTTTACCCGCACGGCGAACAGGCACGATTTTTCGCTGATTCCGCCGCGGGATACTATGCTGGATCTGCTTCAGAAGGCCGGATACGACACGCTTTCAGTCGGAAAGATTTTTGATATTTTCGCGGGCAAAGGAGTCTCCGAGGCAAATCGAACCTCCTGCAATGACGAGGGCATGGAGATTACCCTGAAAATGCAGCAGCGCGAATTTGAAGGCCTTTGCTTTATAAACCTCGTGGATTTTGATATGAAATACGGCCACAGAAACGACGTGCCCGGATATGCCGCAGCCATGACCGCTTTTGACAGGCAGCTCGGCGTTTTTCTGGAGAATATGCGTGATGACGACATTCTGATTATCACTGCCGATCATGGCTGTGATCCCGCCACGCCGTCCACGGATCATTCGCGTGAATACATCCCGGTGATTCTTGCCGGAAAACATGTAAAGCAGGGAATAAATCTCGGCACGAGAAAAAGCTACGCCGATATTTCGGCCACGGTGCTCGAATACTTTGGAGTTGATCAGGAAAACACCGCGGGCGAAAGCTTCCTCAGAGAGACTATGTCAGACGCGGCCTTTCTCCCGGAAAACGCTCCCACGGACAGGGAACTGATGGAAGCGGCCGATCGGGCGAGGAGGTACTCTCACACGCCATACTCGCACTTCAGAGTGGGCGCGGCTCTTCTGACCGTGGACGGGGAGGTGTTTACCGGCTGCAATATAGAAAACGCCGCTTACGGTCCCACTAACTGCGCGGAGCGCACCGCGGTTTTCAAGGCGGTCAGCGAAGGGCGCACCCGCTTTTCAAAAATAGCCGTAGTCGGCGGACCTGAAGGGGGAGACTTGCAGTTCTGCTCTCCCTGCGGAATATGCCGCCAGGTTTTGGCGGAATTCTGCGACAAAGACTTTATAATCATCCTCGGAACGCCGGATGACCCGCATGAATACCGTCTGGGAGATGTTCTTCCGTTTTCGTTTACAAAAGCGGATCTCGGACAATGACAAAACAGATATATTTTATTATAATAAAAGTTACGAATTGAAAAGTTTGTTTTTCGGACAGGAGGCTTTATAGTGAAAAAAAGGATGATAGCCATGCTGCTGGCGGGAGGACAGGGCAGCCGGCTCGGCGTTCTGACAGCGAAGCTTGCGAAACCGGCCGTTTCCTTTGGCGGTAAATACCGGATTATCGATTTTCCGCTCAGCAACTGCGTAAACTCCGGCGTGGATACCGTGGGAGTGCTGACGCAGTACAGGCCGCTCAGGCTGAACGCTCATATCGGGATAGGAATTTCGTGGGATCTTGACCGCAAATACGGCGGCGTCAGAATCCTGCCTCCGTACGAAAAAAACACTGACAGCGAATGGTACACCGGTACCGCGAACGCCATATATCAGAATATAGAGTTTATGGACGAATTCAATCCCGACTATGTTCTGATACTTTCCGGCGACCATATCTACAAGATGGACTATGAAGATATGCTGGAAGAACACATCAAAAACGGCGCGCAGGTCACCATAGCCGGAATGCCGGTTCCGTGGGAAGAGGCGAGCCGCTTCGGTATTTTGATAGACGACGGCAGAGGGCGCATTACCGCCTTTGAGGAAAAGCCAAAGAATCCCCGCAGCAACCTCGCGTCTATGGGAATATATATTTTCAATTACTCACTGTTAAAAGAGTCTCTGATAAAGCTGAAAGATGTTCCGGAATGTGATTTCGGAAAGCACGTTATCCCGTATTGCTTTGAAAACGGCAATGATATGTTCACATACCGTTTTACCGACTACTGGAAGGACGTCGGAACGCTCAGCTCCTATTGGGAGGCCAATATGGAGCTGCTGGATGACGGCCCGGAGCTTGATTTTTACGAAAAATACAACGTCATTTATACAAAAGCAGAGGTGATGCGTCCGCAGTTTATCGCTGAGGGCAGCGTGATTAAAAACAGTATGGTCTCCGAGGGCGCGGTGGTTGCCGGAGAGGTTATTCACTCGATACTCGGCCCCGCTGTCAAAATAGAAGAGGGCGCCAGAGTAGTGGATTCCATAATCATGCAGGGCAGTATCATCAAAAAAGGCGCGGTGGTTGAAAAAGCCATCGTCTCCGAGCATTCCGTGATAGGCGACGGTGCTCACTTAGGCGTTGGCGAGTATGCCGAAAGCCTCCTTGACAAGAGAGTTTACTGCAGCGAGCTGGTCACGATAGACGAAAACACCGTAGTGCCCGCGGGCGTTTCCATAGGCAAAAACACAGCGGTCTCGGGCATTACCGAGGAGTCCGATTATCCCGGCGGCACGCTGCCGTCAGGCGGATTTATCATAAAGGAAGGAGGCCTCGGCAAATGAAGATAGTAGGCGTTATTCTCGCGGGAGGCAGGTCAAACAGCGCTCTCACAAAAGAAAAGGCCGCGGCGATTCTTCCCGTGGCGAGTTATTACAGCGCCATTGATTTTTCGCTCAGCAGCATGGTAAATTCCGGAATAAAAAAAGTTGCGATCGTTACGCAGTATATTTCCCGTCCGTTAAGCGAGCACCTGAAATCCGCCACCTGGTGGGGGTTTGGACGCAAGCACGGGGGGCTCTTTGTCTTAAGTCCCATGATGACGGCAGAGGGACATGACTGGTACCACGGAACGATAGACGCCCTCGCCGATACGATAGAGTTTTTGCGCGAAAGCCACGAGCCTTACGTTGCGATAGCCTCGGGCGACGGCATTTATTCCCTCGATTATGAAAAAGTATTAAAAGAGCATATTGAAAGCGGCGCCGAGATTACGGTGGTCTGCAAAAAGCTGGAAAAAGAAAACAGGGGCCGCTTTGGAATAATCAATACCGACGACGAAAACCGCATAACCTCTTTTGCCGAAAAGGATGAGAGCGCGGAAGGCGAGCTCTGCTCCTGCGGAATTTATCTGGCGCGTCGCCGCACTTTTATCGAACTGATAGAAAAGGCCGTAGAAGAAGGAAAAAGAGATTTTGTTCAGGGCGTTCTGATTCCCAGAACGCAGACGGGCAGGGTGTTTGCTTATGTTCATACGGGCTACTGGAACAACATTTCCGCGGATAAGGCCTATTATGACTGCAATATGGACTTCCTCAAAAAAGAGGTCAGAGACGAGTTCTTTAAAGAAGACGATATCATCTTTACGAGAGTGCTGGACCGCCCGCCCGCAAAGTATCTTGGCGGCGCGTCCGTATCAAACAGCCTTATCGGAAGCGGCGATATCATTGACGGAACGGTAAAGGACTCCGTGCTGTTTAACGGTGTTACGGTGGGAAAGGACGCGGAAATAATCGGCGGCATAGTCTTCCCCGGAGTCAGCATCGCGCCCGGCGAAAAGATTGAAAAGACAATTGTTGTTTCGGAAAACGAAAGAATCAAAATATGAAATTGATAGCGGGACTCGGAAATCCCGAGCCGAGATTTGAATTAAACCGCCATAATGCCGGCTTTTTGACGGCGGAGCTTCTGGCAAAAAAACTTGGAACGACTTTCAGACGGACGCTTAAACGTGCAAAGATAGCGTCCGCTGTCGTTGACGGCGAAAAAATCATTATCGCCAAACCTCAGACATATATGAATCTCAGCGGCGAGAGCATCGCCGCACTTTCGGATTATTACAAAATAGCCCCGGAGGACATACTGGTCATCGTGGATGAGGTCAATCTTCCCTTTGGAAAAATCAGGCTGAGAGCCGGCGGCAGCGCAGGCGGACATAATGGAATGAAGAATATCATTCTAAATCTCGCCACGGAGGATTTTCCCAGGCTGCGCATTGGCGTGGGAATCCCGGGAGTAGTGGACAGCGCACACGGCGAGATGAAAGATTATGTTCTGTCTGATTTTTCAAAAGAAGAGCAGAAAACCCTGCCGGAGGTTACCGGCCGGGCAGCAGAGGCGGCGCTTATGTTTTGCCGCGAAGGAATAGCCGCCGCGATGAACTCTTTTAACGGCGAAAGAAAGGAAAAACCGGATGATTAAAACGGAAAGCCCCCTAAAGGAGCTTGCCGAATTTAACGAGGCCAAAGAACTGTTTCACAAAAAGCGCGGGCCGATTCTCTTATCCGGCTGCGTGGATTCCTCAAAAGCCTATCTGATCCGTGAGCTCGGAGGCAATGTCTCCGGGCTTGTTGTTACTTATAACGAAATCCGGGCGGGCGAGCTGGCGGGCGAGCTTAATGAGCTCGGAAAAGAAGCGGTGGTCTACCCCTCAAAGGATTTGTTGTTTTATCAGGCGGATCTGCGCGGAAACTATCTGGGGCGGAGCCGTATGACTGTTATCAGGCGGCTTCTGGCTGACGAGTCCGTAACGGTGGTTGCCTCGGTAGAGGCGCTTCTGGAGCGGCTCGCGCCAAAACAGCAGATCGGCAGGTCGATAGTCACCCTTTATGAAGGTGAAGAATACGACATTTCGCAGCTTTCGGCGTCGTTTGCAGAGATGGGATACGAGAGATGTGATATGGTCAGCGCCGGCGGAGAATTCTCCGTAAGGGGCGGCATTCTGGACATTTACCCTTTTACAACGGACAATCCCGTAAGAATAGAGTTCTTCGGGGACGAGATAGATTCCATAAGGCTTTTTGACGAGGAAACGCAGCGCTCGGTGGAAAGGATAGAGGAAATAGAAATATTTCCCGCAAAGGAATTTGCGCCGGGAGAGAACGCCTGCTGTCTGACCGACTATTTTCACGGAAACCTTCAGCTCTTTCTGGACGAACCCGACCGCATGAAAGAAAAAGCGGACATAGTATATACGGAGTTTCAGGAGAGTTATTTGAGGCGCAGAGAGGAAGGAATGGAGGACATTGCCGGAATCTCGCTCTTTACTTTCGAAGAGATTTTTTCAAACGAGAGGCTGACAGGTGCGGCGGCGCTCTGCGGGCTTTTTCCCTCATCAAAAATCATAAAATATAAAAAAGCTTTTTCGATTCAGTCGCAGGCAACACCCACTTATCTGGGGCATTTTGAGCTGCTTGCCGAAGACCTGAAAAAATGGAAAAAAGAAAAAGCGAGAGTGCTTATTTTTGCCGGATCCCAGGCCAGGGCAAAAAAACTGGTTTCGGACATGGAGGATTTTGACCTGCACCTGACATATGTGGAGGACGGAGAAGTGAGATGTATTCCGGGACAGGTCATTGTCACACCGGAAAGGCTGAAAAAGGGCTTTGGATATCCGATTATCCGGTTTTATGCGCTTTCTCTCAGCGATATTTTTGAAACGGAAAGAAAAAAGAAGCCCAGGCACAAATCCTCGGAGCACGGCGTCAGCATTACGGAGCTTGCGTCGCTGGGCGAAGGAGACTATGTTATTCACGAAAAGCACGGAATCGGCATATACCGCGGCACGGAGAGGATAGAGCGGCAGGGCATAGTAAAAGACTTTATGAAAATATCCTATGCGGGCGGCGGAAATCTCTATATCCCCGTCACGCAGATGAATATGATTCAAAAATATGCGGACAGCGACGCCGCCGGGAAGCCGCGCCTAAACCGCCTCGGCTCCGCCGAATGGGAAAAGACCAGGACGCGGGTAAAAAAAGCCGTAAAAGAAATCGCGATAGATCTGGTGGGGCTGTACGCCTCGCGCCTGAACGGCAAGGGTTACCGTTTTTCGCCGGACACTCTCTGGCAAAAGGAATTTGAAGAACAGTTTGCCTACGAAGAAACCGAAGACCAGTTAAAAGCCATAAACGAAACCAAGGCTGATATGGAAAGCGACAGGATAATGGACAGGCTGATCTGCGGCGATGTGGGCTTCGGCAAGACGGAGATTGCCATCAGAGCCGCATTCAAGGCGGTTCAGGACGGAAAGCAGGTGGCGTATCTTGTGCCCACCACCATCCTGGCGCAGCAGCATTACAATACTTTTGTCCAGAGGCTGGCGGACTATGGTCCGAATATTGAGCTGCTTTGCAGATTCAGAACTCCCACCGAGCAGAAAAAGGTTATATCCGCAATGAAAAAAGGCAGCGTGGATATAGTGATAGGAACTCACAGGCTGCTTTCAAAGGACGTCGGCTTTAAAAATCTGGGCCTGCTCGTCATCGACGAGGAGCAGCGTTTCGGCGTCGCGGACAAGGAAAAAATCAAAGAGCTTAAAAACGCGGTGGATGTCATCTCGCTGACAGCCACCCCCATCCCCAGAACGCTGCACATGAGCCTGATAGGCGTGCGTGATATGAGCATCATCCGTGAGGCACCGCTGGAAAGAATGCCCATTCAGACCTATGTTATGGAGTACAACAACGAAATCGTGCGCGAGGCGATAGCCAGAGAGCTGGCCCGGGGAGGACAGGTCTATTATATATATAATAAAGTAGAAACAATCGCGGACATAACTGCCCGCATAAAAGAGCTGGTGCCTGACGCAGAGGTGGCGTTTGCCCATGGTAAAATGCGTGAGCGCGAGCTGGAAAAGATAATGCTCGCTTTTATCAACGGAGACATTGACGTGCTTGTTTCCACCACGATAGTAGAGACGGGACTCGATATCAGCAACGTCAACACGATGATAATTCACGATGCGGACAAATTCGGGCTTTCGCAGCTTTACCAGCTCAGAGGCCGCGTGGGGCGCTCAAACAAAACGGCGTACGCATTTCTGCTCTACAAAAAAGATAAATATATCAAAGAACAGGCCGAAAAACGGCTGAAGGCCATCCGCGAATATACGGAACTCGGCTCCGGAATACGCATTGCCATGCGCGATCTGGAGCTGCGCGGCGCCGGAAATCTGCTCGGCGCAGAGCAGCACGGACACATGGAGGCTGTCGGCTACGATATGTACTGCAAGCTTCTTTCCGATGCGGTAAAAGAGGTCAAGGGAGAAAAGAAGATAACCGAAGATTTTGAAACGGAAGTAGACCTGACCATCGATGCTTTTATACCGAGTGAATACATACGCAGCGAAAAACAGCGGATAGAAGCCTACAGGCGCATTTCGTTCATAGAGACAGAGGCGGAAATGATGGACGTTATGGACGAAATGATAGACAGATACGGAGACTTGCCGCTTCCCGTCCAGATTCTTGTCAGGATAGCCATGATAAAGAAAAAAGCTCACGACGCTTACATCACGGAAATTTCGGGAAACCGGGAATCAATCAGATTTACCATGTACCGGAACGCTCCGGCTGACGGCGCGGAGATACCCAAAATGCTTGCTTCATACAGAGGAGATATGCGTATTTCGGTTGGCGCAGAGCCGGTTTTTACATACACGGACCAGCGCCATGAAATAACCACCGGCGTTTCTTTCCTGGAGAAGACAGAGAAGATTATAGCAGACATCGCCTCGCTTATGATATAATTAAAAATAATGCGTGGAGAAAAACATGATAGATTTTGAGGAAGAACTGGCAAAATTCAAGCCCAGTAAAGAAGTCGGACAGGCGGAGGAAACCATAATAAATATGGAGCTTCGCGATATGACCGATATTATGCTTGAAATACTGGAAAAGAAGGAGCAGCAATGATTTGCTACAATTGCGGCAGCGCTCTCGGTTCCGGCAGGCATTGTCTGCATTGCGGAGCCGATGTCGCTTTGTACAAAAAAATAGTCCGCAGCTCCAATGCGTGCTACAATCTGGGGCTGGAAAAAGCCCGCCTGCGGAATCTGAGCGGAGCCGCCGCAGATCTGAGGCGCGCCCTTGAGTTTGACAAAAAGAACTATAAAGCAAGAAATCTTCTGGGGCTTGTTCTTTTTGAAATGGGCGAAACGGTGGACGCTCTCAGCCAGTGGGTTATCAGCAGCCAGCTCACACCGGAAAACAATCCTGCGGGAGAATATCTGAACCGCGTCCGTGATGATCGCGCCATGCTCGAAACAATAGGTTCCGCCATCAGAGGTTTTAATCAGGCTCTTGACCGCGCCGGTCACGGCAGCGAGGATCTGGCGGAAATCCAACTTCGCAGAAGCATCGGTCAGCACCCGAATTTTCTCAAAGCCTACCAGCTTTTGGCGCTGCTGCTGTTAAATGCGGGCGAAAACTCCCGCGCTTTAAAAATCATAAAAACAGGCCTTTCCATAGACAGCGGAAATGTTCTGCTGCTTGCCTACGAAAAAGAGGCAAAATCCAGAAACGGAAAACCGCACAAGGACAAAAAAGCCCGTCCGGAAATAGCCGTCAGTCTTTCTGACGATGAAGTAATCGTCCCGCACTATACGGAAAGATCCAGAATAAAACAGCTTCTTATCGGGGCGGCCGCTGCAGTCGCGGTAATGCTTTCGGCATACTTTTTCCTGATAAAACCGTCGATAGACAGAGATGTAAACAACACGCTCAACCAAAATGAGATTTCATATTTTGAAAAAACCGAGGGCCGCGAAGCGCAGATCAGAGAGCTGACGGATGAGCTGGATTCCCTAAAAGAAGAGGCCGCCAAAAACAAAGAGCAGCTCGAAAATTTCACCGGAGAGGACGGCGCCGTTACCAACTACGAGCTGGTACTGACGGCACTGTCCCAGTATTGGAACAAGGACTACAAATCATTCATTACCACCTACGGCAAAATCAACTCCGAGGCTATCACTTCAGAGGCATTTATATCCGTTTATAACAGACTCGGCAGCATGATAGGCAGTGACAGCATGCTTTCGTCTATTATGGATGATGCGGTGAAACTGTTTAATAATTATAAATTCAGTGATTGTCAGAGTGTCTGCCGGGAATGCCTGAAGCTGAACCCCGATTACGAGAAAGCGTTATATTACATGGGACTTTGCTATGAGGCTTTGGGTGATGACGCGTCCGCGGCGCCTTATTTTAAGAAGATAGTGGAAAAACACCCCTCCGGCGAGTTTTATGAGCTGGCTAAAAGGCGTGTGGGCTGATATCTTCGTCCACGACGCTGATTATAACATTGAGGCTCTTTTCCGAGACGTCGGAAAGATAACGTAGGATATAGCGCTGCTTAAAAGTATAATCCACATATCGGGACTTTACTTCCGACCGCCCGGCGATGTAATCGAGGCTCACGCGGTAATAATCGGCGAGCACGGACAGAGAATCAACGGAAGGTTTTCGCAGACCCGTTTCGTACATGCAGTATGCTTCTCTCGAAACGTTCATAATTGCGGCGGCTTCCTTCTGGTTCAGTGAAAAGCTTTTGCGAAGCGCTATCAGGCGTTCCAGGTTGATCATGGGTTCTCCTCCTCCTTTGCATCTATGCCTCTAAGTTAATTATTAATACAAAAGAAAGAAAAAAACACAGATTTATATGCCGGAAACAACAGAAATCATAAGAATAAGCGATCCCGCTGCAGAGGCATCGGAAATAGAAAGGGCGGGGCAAATCCTCAGAGAGGGAGGTCTGGTGGCCTTCCCCACGGAGACAGTTTACGGACTCGGCGGAAATGCACTGCTTCCCGAATCCTCGCGCAGGATATATGCGGCCAAAGGGAGGCCCTCGGACAACCCTTTGATAGTGCATATTGCGGAGACGGAGGAGCTTTTTTCGCTGGCGGCAGAGGTGCCGCAGCTGGCACTGACTCTGGCCGGAGCCTTTTGGCCGGGACCCATGACGCTGATTTTAAAAAAGAGCAGGGCGGTTCCGGGGCAGACTACGGGAGGGCTTGACACCGTTGCCGTCAGATTGCCGTCGCATCCCGTGGCGAGAGCCCTGATAAAAGCAGCGGGAGTGCCGATAGCAGCTCCCAGCGCGAACAGCTCCGGAAGACCCAGCCCCACAACGGCGGAGCACGTCGTTGAGGATCTTTTCGGAAAAATTGATATGATAATCGACGGGGGAGAGTCCGATATAGGGCTTGAATCCACCATTATAGATTTGACGGGGGAAAAACCGGAGCTGCTCCGTCCGGGTTTTATTTCTGAGCAGGCTGTCACCGAGGTGATAGGCTCTGTTGAAAAAGACCCGTCCATACTCGCCGTGCCCGCAGAGGGAACGGCGCCGAGAGCGCCCGGCATGAAATACAGGCATTACGCTCCTGCCGCCGATATGTATCTGGTCAGCGGCGAAAAAGAAAAAGTTCGCGAAAAGATACGGCTGCTGGTGAGTGAAGCCGGCTCGCGCGGCGAAAAACCCGCCGTGATATGCGCGTCGCAGGACGAGGGCTGTTTTGAGGGGGCTGCAGTTTTTTCCGTCGGCTCCGCGGAGGACGAGAGAGAAATAGCCCACAGGCTGTTTTCCGTACTGCGCGAAACGGACAAGGCCGGAGTGGATATTATTTTTGCCGAGATGCTCGGCGGAGAGCAGCTGGATCTTGCGATAAAAAACCGTATGCTGAAGGCAGCCGGATACAAGGTTATAGAAGTATAAGATGAAGTACGAAAAAGTGATTTTTGCCTGCATGGACAATACCTGCCGCAGCATAATGGCTGAGGCGGTCTTTGCGAGCGTCAACAAAAAAAACATAGTGGAGGTCTGCTCCAGAGGGCTGGCGGTGCTGTTTCCCGAACCTGTCAATCCAAAGGCCGTGGCGGTGCTCAGGAGCAACGGTCTTTCGCCGGAAAAGGAATCCTCGCAGGAGCTTTCCGCCGCCGACATAACCGAAGATGCGGTGATACTCACCATGACTGAAAAAGAAAAAAGAATCGCCAGGGAAATGTTTCCGGATTATGAAGAAATATACACCATTGCGGACTTTACCGGACAGGAAGGAAACATAGAGGAACCGCGTGGGGGCACGCTGTCGGAGTACGGCGCGTGTTATGAATATATAGATTTTACGGTGAAAATGGCCGCCGAAAAGCTTTTCGGGCAGAGCAGATAGGAGAAAAAGATGACCGAAAAAAGAAAAGATTACATTTCATGGGACGAGTATTTTATGGGCATAGCAAAGCTCAGCGGTTTTCGTTCAAAGGACCCCAATACTCAGGTGGGCGCCTGCATTGTCAGTAAGGATAATAAGATTCTCTCTGTCGGCTACAACGGATTTCCGATGGGCTGCTCCGACGATGATTTTCCTTGGGAGCGCGAGGGAGAATCTCTCGACACAAAATATTTTTTCGTGGCGCACAGTGAGCTGAATGCCATTCTCAATTACCGCGGCCTCGGTCTGGACGGCAGCAAGATCTACGTCAGCCTTTTTCCCTGCAACGAATGCGCGAAAGCGATTATCCAGGCCGGCATAAAGACCATTATTTACGCCGACGACAAATATGCAAAAACACCTGCTACCATAGCCTCAAAACGTATGCTTGACGCGGCGGGAGTCAATTATTACAAATATGAAAGCACAGGCAGAAAAATAGAGATAGAACTTTAATAATGAAGAACGTCCACCTCAAAATAATTGTAATTGCAACAGCTTTTGCCATCGCTCTCGCGGCGGCACTGCTTTTTTCGGGCAAAGAGGAGAAAAAAGAGTTTTCCTACACGGTTCTCGGAGACGCGACTTTGCCGGTGGTGACGCTCAGCGCCGAGGGGACAGACGTCAATACGCTTTACGGTTATTTAAAGAGCGTGAACGAGGGAGAGGCCGGGAAGCTGATAACGCCCCTTCCAAAGACACGCGAGCTGAAGATATCGATAACCCCTTTTGGAAACGCGGTGACGGGAATATCCTATGAGGTTCGCAGCATAGACGGCAGCGACCTTATAGAACAGACCTCGCTGGAGAGCTGGAACGAGGAAAACGGCGTCATAAGGGCGCTTCTTCCAATAAAAGATATCTCCGCCGGCGACAGCGAAAGGCGTCTTAAAATAGTTCTGACTACGGAAAAGCTGAGCGAAATCAGCTATTATACAACCATAGTGGACGGCGAGGATTACAAGACAGCCGAAATGCTGGCTTATGTAACAGATTTCCACAATTCCACCTTTGACGCCGCGGCAGCGCAGAAATATGCCGTAAATTGGGAACCGGACGGCACGCGGGACGCAGACAGCCTGGCGGTGGTGGACATTCATTCAAATTTCAATCGGCTTACCTACGGTGAGCTTTCTCCAAAACAAATCGGCGAGGCGCAAATAGACATAGTGGAGCTGGACGAGACTTTTGGCTCTTTTTTGCTGCGTTTTGAGCTGCAGGCTGAAAATGAAAACGGCACAAACGAGCGGTACTATGTGGAAGAATTCTTCTGCGTCCAGTGGTCCGCGTCCAGGTTTTATCTGATGAGCTACGAGCGCCGGATGACGCAGCTTTTTTACGCGTCGGAGGAAACCATTACGAGAGACGGCATCAGCTTTGGCATTGTACCGGAAGAAGACGTCTCTATAGTGAACTCTGAAAACGGAGACTGCGTGGCCTTTATTTCCGGTTCGGAGATATGGTGCTATTCCTCGGACAGAGAAGAGATTGGACAGGTGTTCTCGTTTGCCTCATCGCAGCAGCTTTTGCACAGGCTTCACAGGGAATACGGGGAAAAGATTATTTCCGTCTCGGACAGCGGCGACATTATTTTTGTCGTATACGGATATATGTGCAGAGGCGAGCACGAGGGAGAAAACGGCCTGGCGTGCTACCGTTTCAGCAGAGAGAAAAACACTCTGGAGGAGATGGCATATCTTTCGACGGAGCACACCTTTGAGATTATAAAAAATGACATAGACAGACTTTGCGTCAAAAAAGACAATCAGATATATCTGCTTTTTGACGATACGGTATTTTCTATAGATGAAAGAAACAATGAAACTGCGAAGATAATAGAGGGAGCGGCCGCGCACGGCTTCATCGCAAATCCCGCGCAGAGCGCTTTTGCGTGGATGCAGGAGATAAAGGACGGTGTTTCGTCAAAGCTTCAGATCAGGTACCTCGATACGGGCGAGACGCAGATTGTGTCCGTGCCGTCGGACAAGTATGTGCTGACACAGGGCTTTATCGAGGGTGATTTTATTTATACTGTCGGCAGCAGGTCTGATATCGGCAGGCTCGGATTCGGACGGATCTATCCGCAGTCTGAGCTGATAATTGCCGATGAAAACGGCGAAAAGGTAGGCGGATACAAAAAAGAAGCCGTATATATCAGCCGCGTCACGGCAGAGGACGGCAAGATAACTCTCGAAAGAATAAAAGCGGACGGCGGCGCATACACGAGGATAGAGGACGAAATCCTGATTCAGAGCGACAAAGAAGTTGTCAAAGAAGAAAAGCTGCTGGCCGCCGGCATAGTGGAACGCCGCGGAAAAATCCGCAGATATGTCATTAAAAAAGCCACAAAATACGACGAATGCGAAGTCTTTTCACCGAACCGTATCTCCTATGCAAAGGAAGCCGTTCGCTCTGACACGCACGATGGCAGAGAGCTGTTTTACGGATATGAAAAAGGCAGGCTGAAGGGCGTTTTTGAAAAAGCCGGCGAGGCGATTACGGCGGTCGGCGACGGTATGGGATATGTAATCGGCAGCGACGGAAACCGTATCTGGCATCGCAAGGGCATAAAAACCGGCACAGTCATGGCGAATATTCTAAAGGAAGCCATCATTTCGGATTCGATTTCGCCGCTGGATATGTGCGTGGAAATGATACTAAAGAGCGAAGGCGTGGACCCGGGAAAACTGAGCATGGAAGGCAAGAGCCCTGCCGAAGTGCTGGCAGAGGCCAAATTCACTGCACTGGATCTGACCGGCTGCACCTATAAGCAGGCGATGGCGTTTCTTGAAAAAGGCGCGCTGGTGATTGCGCTGGACGAAAACGACACCCCGTATCTGATTGCGGGATATGATACGTACAATTCCCTGATTTATTCTTTCGACAAAAAAGACACATATAAAATGGGCCGCGAGGACACCGGAAAAATGGTTGAAAAAGGGGGCTTCAGATTGTTTTCATATATCAGAAAGTGACGCGGAGCACGGCTCTGTTTATCACGTGCAGAAAAGAATGGCTCGGAAGCTTCTGGGCAAAGGAAAAATCACCGACATTTACGCGGAAATAATCCTGATTTACGGGGCCTTGATTTCTCAAGGTCCCTCTTTTAGAAATTAACAATGGTATCATCTATATATGAACTCTAAGGACACCGTCATTTTGCTACTAGTACTATAAAAAATGTTTGTTATGTGTTAGAATCACTTGATAAGAATAAGATGAAAAGACGATACCCCGGCTGACTGAAGCCGAAATAAAAAAAGTGTCGAAAGACAAGGAGGAAATAGATGAAAAGCAAAGGAAGAACAAAAACTCTGAGCTTGCTGCTCTGCTTGTCAATGCTGATCACGCTCGTCCCGGGCTTCAGCCTGACGGCGTACGCGGCTACAACAACATGGAGTTCAAACCAAACCTTCAGCAGCGATAAGGCGTTCAGCGGCGAAATTATAGTTACAAAGAGCATAACGCTGACTCTTAATGGCTGTGATGTTGATGCGAACGCCGGTATCTATGTTCAGTCCGGTACGCTGACCATTACAGGTACCGGTAAATTATACGTATATGGTACAAGAGCCAGTACCAATACTATGGGCAACGGCATAAAGGGAAATGTCATCGTTGACGGCGGCAGATTAGAAGTAAGTCCCGCAGATGGCGGTACCGGTATTCTGGGTAATCTTGATATCATCGGAGACGCTTCTGTAGACGTATACGGCGGTTATGGCGGCAGTCCCCAGTCATCAGGTGTAGGCACACCCGGTGGCAGGGGAATAAGCGGAAATGTCACCTTTAACGGCGGCTCGCTCGATGTAGAAGGCGGTAGCGGCGGCGACGGCGAGTACGGCGTAGGCAGTAAAAAAGGCGGTAGCGGTGGAGCCGGCATAGGCGGAAACGTTACTATTAAAGGTGGCGGTTACTTACATGCGATAGGCGGTAGCGGCGGCAGCGGCACCGGCGACAATGGCAAAGGTGGTCTTGGTAACTACGGCATCGTCGGTACACTCACTGCCACCTCCGGATCAGCTATGGTAATAGGCGGCAACGGCGGCAACGGTTATGGTCCCAGCGAAGCCTGCTTGGGTGCGATCACCGGCGCTTTCCGTAAAGAAAGCACCACCGGAGGTAGCTGGACGGACATCAGCGGAGATACTTCAACCTTGCAGTATGTCCAAGTTGAGGGTCACGCACACCACTATAGCTACAACGCAGATGGTGCAACAATAAACGCAGTCTGTGACGCGGAGGATTGCTTGCTCAAGAATCGTACCGCTTCGCTGACACTCGTTGCGCCGACCGGCATACTTATGGCGGACGGTGGTACTAAGGCGGCAACTATATCAGGCTCAATTCCCCAAGTGGGAACACCTGCCATCACCTACACGAAGAACGGCACTGCCATTAGTGCCTCTCAGGTTAAGGATGCCGGCGACTATGTTGCCAGTATCACCATGGGCGATGCTGTTGCATCGGTTGAATTTACTATTATCCCGTCCACTTATTTCATCACCATTCCCTCAAAGCTTAATACCAAGGGTTCCGGCTATACCGCAACGGACGGCATCTCCGCCAGTGGTATGATTCTCGCGGACAAAAAAGTGGTAGTTACGGCAAGCTCGAAGAATGGTTGGAAACTTAAGAACGGCAACTACACCATTCCATATTATCTCACCACTGCCGAGAATGGCGAAAAGAAGACCAAGTGGGTGTTCTATGAAGACGAACTGACGGCAGGCACGACCAAGCCCATGGGTGCGGTCCTTGATAACTATGACAGAATACCTTCCGGCGAATATGCCGATACTGTAACTTTCAAAGCGAGTATGCAGTCGATATACACTACAAGAAATGTCTGGAGCTCGGATTCGAGCGATTTGTATAATGCTGCAACATCCGGCACCAAAACGATCACAAAGGATGGTTTTACCCTTACATGCGGCAGAACTTATCGTTCAAACAACTTAATTTACATCTCGGACGGCGGATCCTTTACATATGACAGCGGTGTTATTACCAAGATCGAAATCTTTGCTCAAACGGAAGGCGATATAAACCCCGGTATTGTCGGTTCACTCGGTTGGAAACTGGATGGTTCCGGCTATGGTAGCAGCACCAATACCTTAGTACAGGTATCTTGGTCAGGAGAACCTGCAAAGACCGTACAATTCAACAATTGGATGCGGATGGCATCTGACAATTATAGAATAACAATTACGACTATAGAGGACGACAGATAATAAGTCATGTTCGGCACGATACAGAAAGGTCGTGAGCGTATGAAACAAAAACTAAGTATCCTGGTAATGCTTATCGCATTTATGATTATATTGACATCCTGCGGTGCAAGTGACACCGCCGGCGATGCGAAAGATACGGTGAGCCGATTTACTGAGGCAAATCCGGGCAGCGGCGGGAGCATCAATATACCGGGATATGAAAGTCTTACATTACAAGCAGGAAGCAAATCTCAGAGGGTTTATCTCTTTAATCCTGAGAAAAACGCCGCCTACTTTGTAATGACACTCACGCTGGAAAATGGCGAGACAGTTTGGGAAGGTAGTGCGCTATACCCCGGAGAAGTATTTACGGATATAATGCTTAACAAGTCGCTCGAGGCGGGCGATTATACCGCAACCCTCCATTATGACTGCTTTTCTGTAAGCGATAAAGAACCGCTTAACGGAGCGGATATAGAACTGAAACTAATAGTGTACGAAAAAGATTGACAGGGAAAGGTGTGTTTATGAATATGAAAAAAGTTCTCAGTGTTTTCCTTGCGCTGGTAATTATGCTCGGAGTCATTCCTGATATGAGCTTTGCCGCGAGCGCGGAAGGCGAACCGGCAGCCGAAACGGAAGCCGAGACGGTAACCATTACGAATGACGCGAATTCAGGGACGATGACCGTCACGCTTAATATTCCCGAAAGAGATCCGGTTCCGTATATTGATGCGGATGGTACGGGAAAGCAGACAGGACCCGATTGTTATGACGTTTATCAGACAGATACAAGTCTTGGCATTAATGGTATGGAGCGATGGTACAAAGTACGCGAAAGCATGACGCTTGATACTGAAGACAGTTTAAAAATCCTGGGCGATTTAAGACTCATCCTTTGCGATGGAGCAACCCTTACGGTGCCTCACGGCATCAATCTCGACGGCGGTAGCATTACCATCTATGCACAGTCGAACGACCCGCAGACTATGGGTAAGCTGATTGCAAACGCTCACGATAACAACTGTGCCGCAATCGGCAGCAGCGGTGCGAATAACCCCGGCAGTGTCACCATAATTGGCGGCGACGTCACTGCAACAGGCAGTACAAGTGGCGCAGCGATCGGCGGCGGCGCTGGGAAAACAAATGTAAACGTTAACATAAAAGGCGGCGTTGTTCATGCGAACGGTACCGGAAGCGGCGTGGCAATCCGCGGCAATATCACCATCAGCGGCGGTACTGTTACCGCAAAAGGTGGCGTAAACGGCGCGGCGATCATGGGCGGAACAATCACCGTAAACGGCGGTGACATAACCGCAACAAGCGGCGATAACAGCCATGCGATCGGCGGCTACATCATTGTCGGCGGCGGAGACATCACTGCGACCGGCGGTGCAAATGCCGCGGCAATCGGCGGCGCTCTCATCGTCAACGACGGAACAATCAATGTGACAGGCGGTACAAATTCTGCGGCGATTGGCTGCGATCTTACTTTCAACGGCGGATCTGTTACCGCAACAGGTGTGCCTGCGTTAGCAGGAAGCGCTACGCTCATACGCAATACATTCGCCAAAGCGGGTGACAGCGAAGCTGCCGCGGTGGATACAGGCATTGATGAGCTTAACGATAAGAAGTATGTTCACATCTATTTTATTCCGGAACACACTATCACCTGGAAAAATTATAACGGAGATGTGGTAGACACTACCACAGCGTTGAAGGGCAGTATCCCGACAACAGAAGTCATTCCGGAGAAACCATCTGACCATCAGTACGATTACATATTTGATGGCTGGACTCCCAAAGTCTCTGCCGTAACAGGCGATACAACTTACACTGCAACGTATAGCCAGACTTTTCACAAATATACTATTACCTTCCAAAATGAGGACGGTGCAGATCTTCAGCGTTCAGATGTTGCTTACGGCACAACACCGGAATACAATGGTGCAACGCCCTTTAAACCCAGTGATGACAATAATATTTACTCCTTCAAAGGTTGGACACCGGATGTTGTTGCAGTAACCGGCGAGGCCACCTACACTGCAACCTTCAATTCAAGTACCAAACCGGTATTAAATCGTTATAAAATAACCGCTACATTTACAAACGGTTCTTCTACCGCAACCAAGACTGTATCTTCAAGCACGGCTTTGCCATATACCACCAGCAGTGCGGCACTCAGAACCCTTGCTAACTGCCAGGATAAAACCGGCGGCAAGATAACAGTTGTTACCGCAGGCGATAATATTGGAAGTATAAGTAATACTTCAAGCTTTATAATCAATAAGACCGGCAGCGAAAAGATAAGAATATACAACGCTAAAAACAGCGGCTATATCGACTGCACCTTGACGGTTACGCTGATTTCGGTTTTGAATTCCGGTCAATATATCCGTATGGGAACATACAAGGGCGTGCCGATTGACTGGTATTGCGTTAAAAATAATGCAACAGGCTGCTTTATGATCTGCAAATATGCACTCAAAGCGAACAAATTCGGTGCCGATGCGACCTACAATACAAGTGATGTTCACGCCTGGCTTGATATAGATTCAGGCGGCACATTTGCAAAAGATATCGGCCTCACACCGGAGGAACTAAGCATTGTTCGCACTGTTAACCTTTCTTCAACCGGCGGTGACGGAACAGATTCGTTTATCATCGCCGCTTACGGTAACGATGAATTGCAGAGCGGTCAGAAAATCCAGGCACCGTACGCGATTGGCACAAGTACTCTTGTAGACCAATACTGGTTGCGTACTGCAAGAGATACTTCAAATGCAAGAATTGTTAACCACTCCAAAGATGGCATGCCTATTGCGACTGTATCCGCGCGTTACAGCGGTGTTGGAAACAACAGGTGGATCCGCCCGATGTTCTATCTTGCGACAGATGCTTTCACCGCCAATTCCTTCTCAGGCACAGGCACAGAAGCTGACCCCTTCATATTTGAACCGAAATATATATTGAAAGGCACAGCCGCTTCAAACGGAACTTATACCATTAAAGCAAACCTTGACGGTACCGAAATATATAGTGGCGGTTATCCTGCAGGTATTGCTGCAAATGCATCTGTTGAGGTTGTAACAACACCGGCAGCTACTTATCAAGTTAAAGCCATCACCGTTACAGGTGATGACGGCAGCACTATAGCGGTTAACGGCAATAAGTTCACAATGCCTCAAAAGAATGTCAATGTTAAAGTAGAGTTTGAAAGGCAGACATTTAATGTTGTTTGGAAAAACTCTGACGGCACCGTTCTTGAAAACGATCCAAGGGTTGTATATGACACCACGCCGACTTATGACGGCGCAACACCCACAAAGAATGGAACGGAAGCATATTCCTACTCCTTTAAGGGTTGGACTCCGGCAGTTACTGCCGCAACAGGTAATGCAACATATACCGCAGAGTACCGCACTATACCCAACCCGGCTCATTTCTCACAGGATGGCAACACATATACCATCCACAGCAATAAAGGTTGGGAAGCGTTCTGCGAATGCCTGCATGATACCGATACCTATGACGGCTTCAATGGAAAAACAATTGTGCTTGATGCTAATATTGATGTTTTTATAACAGCAGCCACATCCGGATATTTGTTTAAGGGAACCTTTGACGGCAAGGGACATGCGATAACCGAGCATATCAGGGGTAATGTTGGAGTGGCGCTCTTTGGGAACATCAGCGGCGCTACAATTAAGAACCTTGTCGTTAAAGGCTATGTAGATGGTAGTTTATACTGTGCGGCACTTGTGAGCTCTACGGCTAACGGTTCTACTAACACTATTGAAAATGTAGCAGTAGAAGCCAGTGTTACAACTGACGATTATTCAACCTGCGGCGGTATTCTCTGCAACGGTGGAGAGAATACTAAAAACACTCTTCGCGGGTGTGTTTTTACCGGCCGTATCTATGGCGAAAGCACATCCACAGTAGGTGCTTTGTACGGTTCGGGCGACAGCTCTACTCCTATAATTGAAAACTGTTTAGAGGCGGGTTATCATAACTCCGTCAAACAGTATAACCCCGTAGGAATGATCGAAGACACCTGGGGAACAGTTAAGAACACTTATTATAAAAACGACAGAACGGGTATATCCTATCGAAGCACTACAAGAGGATTGAAGATTCACACTATCACTACCGGTGAAAATGTGGCTCTTAATCTCGGAGAAGGCGTAGAATATAATGTAAGCGGTATTACCGCTTACAGTACCGGAATTGAATATAAAGGCACATTCTATGCAGGTAAAGGCGATAAAATAGCTCTTACAAATACTCCTCCGAAAGGATACGGCTTTAAGGAATACGACATAAATGCGGGAACGGTAGAAGGGAATATCCTTACCATGCCCGATGAAGATGTAACATTAAACGCTGTATTTCAAGAAGGAATTTACACCGTATTCTGGAAGAACGGCGACGAGATTCTTGAAACAGATACAAATGTTGACGAAGGCACTGTTCCCACCTATGACGGCGAAACGCCCGTCAAGGCGGCTGACGCACAGTACACCTACACCTTTTCGGGTTGGTCACCGGAAATATCACCTGCAACAAGCGATATAACGTATAATGCCGTATTCAACAAAACTATCCGTGAATACACTGTTACATGGAAGAACGGCGACGACGTGATTGCAACCGATACTGTTGCTTACGGCGAGATTCCTGTATTCAGCGGCGAAACGCCCGTCAAGGCGGCTGACGCCTTTATCTACACCTTCTCCGGCTGGACACCTGAGGTTACTGAGGTCACAGATGATGTAACATATACCGCAGAATACACCGCAACAATCAACCCCGCCCACCTTTCACAGGATGGCGACACATATACTATCCACGACAGCATAGGCTGGGACCTTTTCTGCGAATGCCTGCTTGATACCGCTACCTATAACGGTTTCAGCGGCAAAACAGTTGTACTTGATGCCGATATTACTGCAAACAGCAACGCAGGATCTGATACGGCGCATTTTAAGGGCACGTTTGACGGTCAGGGTCATAAGATAACCGCAAACATCAGCGCCACCTCACGTGCGGCACTTTTCTCAACGATAAACGGCGCAACGATTAAAAACCTTGTCGTAGAAGGCAGTGTCAGTGGTGCAATACACTGTGCGGGGCTTGTGAGCTTTACGGCTGACGGTTCTACTAACACTATTGAAAATGTAGCAGTAAATGCTGCTGTTACAACCACCGGTTCTCATTGTGGCGGTATTCTCGGCCACGGCGGATCGAATACCCACAATACACTTCGTGGTTGTGTTTTCACCGGCAGTATCACCGGCGGAACCCATGTAGGCGTTTTGTATGGTTGGGGCGGCAGTTCTACTCCTACAATTGAGAATTGTTTAGAAGCAGGAACTGAATACACCGGCACGAATGTTAACCCCGTAGGACTTATCAGCACCTGGGGAACAGTTAAAAACACTTATTATAATAACGCTATCAAGGGCTCGCCCTCTCAAAGCACCACACGCGGTATGAAGGTTCACACGATCACTACGGGTGAAAATGTAAACGTTGTTTTGGGTGAGAGCACGGTATATGATGTAAGCGGTATCACTGCCTACGCTGCCGGAATTTCATATAACGGCACCTTCTATGCAGGCGAAGGCGATAAAATAACCCTTTCAAACACTGCTCCCGAAGGCTGTGTATTTAAGCAATACACCGTAAACGCGGGCACAGTAGAAGAAAATACTCTTACAATGCCGGCAGAGGATGTAACCGTTAATGTCGAATTTACGAAAACCTACACCGTAACATGGAAAAACGGCGAAGAGGTTCTCGAAACCGATGAGAATGTTCCCGAGAACACTGTCCCCACCTATGATGGCGAAACCCCCGTTAAGGCGGATGAGGACGGAATTACATACATCTTCGCAGGCTGGACACCTGAGGTTACTGCCGCAACAGGCGATGTAACCTACACTGCAACATTTACCGGCTTAACCAAGGTAGAAGCTAAAGAACCCGCCTATACCTCTGCCGGAAACATCGAGTACTTCACCGGCTCCGACGGCAAGTACTATGTAAAGAACGGCAACGAATTTATCGAAACAACGCTCGAAGCCGTTACAATTGCACAGCTTGTGCTTGTTCATCATGACGCGGTCGCCGCTACTTGCACACAGACCGGCAACATCGAATATTGGCAAGCCGAAGAGAATGACAAGTACTTCTCCGACGCAAACGGCGAACAGGAGATCACGCTTGAGGCAACGGTTGTAAATGCTCTTGGTCATACATTTGGCGAATGGGTTGTTACTATAGAGGCACAAGTGGGCGTTAAGGGCGAAGAGACGCACACCTGCTCTGTCTGCGGAGAGAGCGAAACGCGCATAACCGCGGCTTTGCCTTACGTTCCTGTCACAAATGGAGACGGCGACAAAGTGTACAGCGAAACCGTAACCGAAGAAACCAAAGATGTAACCGAACTCTTTGCTCAAGCAAAAGCGGGGGACGGCACGGTAGAAGTCCATTCTGACGATTATGCGATCGTATTTGACAGTGACGCGGTCAGCGCGATCGGTGACGCCAATGTGACGCTTTCGGTGAAAGTAATCACCGAAGACTTGCCGGAGAACGTACCGGAGAACGCCGAACTCGTACTGGAAGTTACTCTGCTTGGCGCGACCTTTGAAGTAGGCCAGGCAAAGGTAAGCATTCCGCTTGAGGGGGAGGTTCCCGAGGGTAAGGTTGCCAGGGTTTATTATGTTGACGACCTCGGCAATAAAACCGATATGAACGCGGTATTTGAAAACGGTATCGTGACGTTCACAACAAATCACTTCTCGACCTATGTTCTCGTCTTTGAAGATGAAGCGTCTTCCGGTACGTTGCATTTCTCCGCCGCGTCGCTGACTCTTCAAAATAACTTGAAAGAGAATTTTTACGTCAGGAAAGATATGCTCGTTTCCGGTGGCTTCACCGATCCTTATGTTGTGTTTTCCATGAATGGTCGCGCGGTCACGGTTAACGAATACAGCGAGGTCAACTCCGATGACGTTGATTACTATGTGTTCAGCTTCGCCAATATCGCGCCGAACCAGATGAACGAGGAGATCAAAGCCACTCTGCATGCAACAAAGGACGAGGCGGACTGTGTCATTGAAGAATTGACTTACAGCATTGCCAGCTACTGCTATTCCACGTTAAGTAAGACAAAAGACGCAAAACTGCGTACTCTTCTGGTCGATCTTCTTAACTATGGCGCGGCGGCTCAGACCTATACCGGTTACCATATCGACGCGCTTGTGAACGCGGAGCTCACAGCCGAACAACTCGCGTGGGGAACGGCAGCGGATCCGGATTTGACTTCGGTTAAAAACTCCCGTTATAACGAGATCAATAATCCTTCGTTATTATGGAAGGGCGTATCACTGAGCCTGAACGATTCCATTACCATGCAATTTGTTTTCACCACAGAAAGCACTGAGGGAGTAACGATCAAAGTCAAAAACGAAAACGGCGCTCTGTTGAAAGAGTTTTCAGCAGATGAATTCACGACCTTAGGCGGCTACTATATTGCAAGGCTCAAAGTGCTTACAGCGGGACAGATGAGCGATACCGTATACGTCACGGCATATTGCGGAGATGAAGCAATCAGCAACACGTTCGCCTACAGCATTGAATCTTACGCTTACTCTAAGCAGAACGACTCGGACGAGAATCTTGCTGATTTGGTCAAAGCCATGATGAAATACGGAAACGCCGCAAGAGCGTACGCCACCTAATAATAATTATAATCACTCAGATTTATTCCCGGGCTCCGCAGATGACTTCTGTTCGCGGAGCCCGGGGAGGTAATAAGACCGTAATAAGACTTGCAATAAGTTGCAATAACTTGACACTGTCGGTGAGAAAATATCCGTTGACAAACGTTTTCTTGTTTGGTAATATAGCCGTTGCTACTTTGGGCTTGTAGCTCAGCCGGTTAGAGCGCACGCCTGATAAGCGTGAGGTCGGTGGTTCGAGTCCACTCAAGCCCATACTTATGTAGTGACCCTTCGGGGGTGTAGCTCAGTTGGGAGAGCACCTGCCTTGCAAGCAGGGGGTCAGGGGTTCGAATCCCCTCATCTCCATTCCGCCACGGCGGTTTTCGGCGACATAGCCAAGTGGTAAGGCGTGGGTCTGCAAAACCCTGATGCGCCGGTTCAAATCCGGCTGTCGCCTCAGTGTTAATCACCCTTCAAATCTAAACCGTTCGTGTTGGATTAGAGGGTGATTTTCTTATATAAACTCCGCCGGGAGTTTAAGCGTTTGTATTTGCTGTACTTATAGAATATTACATAAACGGGAGGTGAGCAAAAATGAAATACGGTGAATCAACCTTCGATATTCTCTACCTTCTCTTTGCAATCATAAGCGGAGTTATTATTCTGATAAAAGCACGTAACCGAAACGAAAAGCTGATGGGCTTTGCCGCGTTGATACTCGGCTTCGGTGACGCCTTCCACCTCGTTCCCCGCGTGCTGAATTATTTTATTGATGCGGACTTTACGGCGGCGCTGGGAATCGGCAAGCTGATAACCTCCGTAACGATGACAGTCTTTTACGTTCTGCTTTATTACGTTTGGCTCGGATATTATAAAGAGACTAAGAAAAAGAGACTTTCTGCGATGGTGTGGCTGCTTGCGTTGGTTCGCACCGCCCTCTGCGTCTTTCCTCAAAACGGCTGGCTTGAAAACAGCAGCGACCTGACATGGGGGATTATCCGTAACATTCCGTTCGTTATGCTCGGCGCACTGATCTGTTTTCTGTATTTCAAAAACAGGAACAAAAGCCGCAGATTTAGGCATATATGGGTTTACATTCTGTTGTCGTTTGCATTCTATATCCCTGTAACGGTTGGCGCGGGCGCACTTCCGATTCTCGGGATGCTGATGCTCCCCAAAACCGTGTGTTATATACTTGTAATTCTGATATTCCTGCTCGCGGCATTGAAGGATACGCCAATAACATCAAAGGAAGAGAGTGCTGAGAGGCAACCTGCCCTGTGGCACTCCCGAAAAATCGAAAACAAGCGAAAAAAGAGAGTGCTGAGAGGCAACCTGCCCTGTGGCACTCCCGACAAATCGAAAACAAGCGAAAAATGAGAGTGCTGAGAGGCAACATAC
>JAFTAU010000085.1 GCA_017455435.1 Lachnospiraceae bacterium
CGGCTGCCTATGATTCTGTCTTTTGCGCTGCCGGTTCTGATAATGATAGCGGTTTGCGCTGCCAAAGGCATCTGGCCTTTCGGCAATATGTCTTTCCTGCGCACCGACCTGTACCATCAGTACTGCCCGTTTTATACGGAGCTGGCAGGGCGCCTGAAATCCGGCGGTTCGCTGACCTATGCCTGGGATATCGGTTTGGGCAGCAATTATCTCGCGCTGGTCGCCTATTATCTCTTCTGCCCCACGCAGCTTTTGCTTTTCATCATCCCCGATTCACTCATAATCGAATACATAACTCTGATGATCATCCTCAAGATAGGTCTTTCGGGATATGCGATGGCAAAATATCTCAGCCTCAAGTTTAATACAAGGAGCCTGGGCATTGCCTTTTTCGCGATCTGCTACGCTCTCAGCGGCTATATGGCCGCCTACAGCTGGAACATCATGTGGCTGGACGTAATCTGGCTCGCCCCCCTCGTACTGCTCGGCGTGGAGCGTCTCTTTAAAGAAAACAAGCCCCTGCTCTATTGCATCACCCTGGCCCTGTGCATTCTGACCAATTATTACATCTCGATAATGCTGAGTATGTTTATTGTGCTCTATGCCATTGCCCAGCTCATAATGCTCCCCAGACAGCGTTTTACGGATTATCTCAAAAAAATCGGGCTGTTTACGCTGTATTCGCTGATAGCCGGAGCCATTTCGGCGGTGATACTGATTCCCGCGGCGTATGCGCTGTTTTCCACGGCGTCCGCCAAAACCACTTTCCCGTCGGAGCTGACCTCTTACTTCCCGCTCATAAAAGAATTTGCCCGTCATCTCGTCAATATCGAGTGCGAGACCGGGCTCGACCACTGGCCAAATATCTACTGCGGTGTGGCGACTCTGCTCTTTTTGCCCATGTATTACATGAACAGCCGCGTCAATTACAAGGAAAAAATCGTAAAGACGGTTCTGCTGTTTATAATGCTGGTCAGCTTTTCATTTAATATTCCGAATTATATCTGGCACGGTCTGCACTATCCGAATTCGCTGCCGGCCCGCCAGTCATTTTTGTATATCATTCTGCTCCTGACCATGTGCTTTGAAGGCTTCAAAGGATTTAAACGCATTTCAAAAGGACGGCTTGCAGGGTGTCTTTTCGGTGTCATCGGGTTTATTTTCCTCTGCGAATGCATCTGCGACACCTCGGAGATTCAGTATCACACCTATTACGTCAGCCTGATTTTTGTGGCGCTGTACGTACTTTTCCTGTATCTGTACCGCGCCGGAAAAATGCGTTCCATCGTAGCCTTTACCTCTATGCTTGCGCTGCTGGTCATTGAGCTCGGTGTGAACACCGCCGTAACGAGCGTGCTGATTACAAACAGAGACACATACAATACCAACAAAGCAGAATACCGCTCTCTGATTGCCAGTATTGAGGACGAGGATTTTTACCGCGTCGAAAAGGCGAGCCGGCGCACCAAAAACGACGGTGCCTTTGTGGGATATGAATCGGCGTCCATCTTTTCTTCCACCACTCACGCCGGCGTAACGGCCCTGTACAAAAAACTCGGAATGGAAGGAAACACAAACGCCTACGCCTTTACCGGCGCCACGCCTTTTGCCGCGTCGATGCTTTCTGTAAAATATGTTCTCTCTGACAAAAAGCTGCCCGACAGTCCTCTTTACAGAGTTTATGCCGACACAAACGGCGTGTATCTGTACGAGAATCTATATACTCTTCCGCTCGGATTTATGATACCTGAAGACACCGACAGTCTCTGGGCTTTCACCTCTACCAATCCTGCCAAGGCGCAAAACAGCCTGGCGAATATCCTTTCCGAGGACATAACCGAGCTGATGAGTCAGATACCCGGCGCCTCAGCCGGCAGCGAATACTCCACAACTGTAACGGAGCGTTCTCACGTTTTTGTCTATATCAGCAATACCGCTGTCAAAAACGTGACTGCCTACGTAAATGAAAAGAGCTATTCCTTTAATGACGTAAACCGCGGTTATCTGCTGGATCTGGGAGTCTGCGAGGCGGGCGCCGATGTTTCGGTAAGCGGCGAGGACGATACCGAAAATCTCAATGCCGTGGCATACGCCTTTAATGACGATGAGTTTTTACGCCTGTACGAAAGGCTCTCCGAAAGCCCCTTAAAGCTCACGGAGTTTAACAGCAGCCTGACGGACACCTCTCTTTCCGGCACTGTGAACGCCGCCGAGAGCGGAGCTCTGCTGCTTTCTATCCCTTATGACGAGGGCTGGACTGTCAAGGTGGACGGACGCGTGGCAAAGGCAGAGGCTTTTTCGGGCGCTCTGATGATGATCCGGATTGAAAAGGGAGAGCACCTTGTTTCGCTTTCTTACACACCCAGAGGGCTTGTACCCGGAGCGATAATCAGCGGAGTCGGTCTGCTGGCGCTGATACTGAGCGCGGTTCTCTATAAGCTCCTCGGAAAGCGTCCTGAGGATGGCGATGAAGAGACCGAAGGCGCAGATGATATTTCCGCCGAAGCTGCCGCCGGGCAGAATGATGTGTTTGACGAGGAAGACGAGGTCAGAGAGGCACCACCAGTTGCGGAAAGCGAGGAGCAGCCCGGGAACGACGAAGACGGAGTCTTTGAAGATGAGCCCGTCGTTTCCGATTTGGATTTTATCACCGTGGAGCTTCCCGATGATTCCGCGCCCGTGGAGCCGGAAAAGCCTCTTCAGGTCGATCCGATCAGCGACAATCCCATCAGCTCAAGACAAAAGGTTCTGGAGCAGATACTGACTGATTTAGAAGAAAACGATGATGAAAGCAGGGATTAAATAAGAATTATTTTTCCGTCTGCGACGATATAATTCACGGGGTCTTTTACGGTAAGGAGCGCCTTGCCGCACGAAAGCTCCGTGAATTTATTTATTATATAGTCAAGCCTGTCTGCCGGAATCATATAAGATAGTTTTACTTTTTCTGAAAAATCCGAGCCCGTTTCAAAAAGCCTTTCCGCCGCGGCGAGGTATTGCACTTTTCCGACAAGGTCGTATGATATCTCGATAGTAAGCTCGCTGCCGGTAAGTCTTTCGCAGAGTGTACAGCTGTTCAGGCCTTCCTTTGCGGCCTGTCCGTAGGCACGCACCAGACCGCCGGTTCCCAGCAGCGTTCCGCCAAAGTATCTGGAAACCACCACGCATACATTCGTGACATCCGCGCCGAGGATGGCGTCCAGTATAGGGCGGCCGGCTGTTCCGGACGGTTCTCCGTCATCGCTGCACCTCGTAAAAGCCGCATTTTCACCCAGCACAAAGGCGCTGCAGTTGTGCCTGCAGTCCCAAAGTCTCTTTTTTATCTGCGCGATAAAGTCGTTCGCCTCGTCTTCTGTTTTTACATACGCGATATCTGCGATGAATCTGGATTTCTTTTCAATTATTTCAGCCGTGCCGGGCTTATATACTATCTTCATACGGTTGATTATAAAAAAACATATGTGGATTTACAAGCAAAAAAAAACGCCCCCGTGCGGGAGCGGTCTGAAATAATGCTTTGGTTTAGTTTCCGGACATCTGCTTTGCAACTTCTTCGGCGAAGTTTTCTTCTTTTTTCTGCATTCCTTCACCGACTTCGTAGCGGATGATCTGCTTGATCTCGAGATCCTTGTCAACGGACTCGAGATATTTCGCTACTGTCTGCTTTCCGTCTTCGGCTTTTACGTAGACCTGCTCAAGCAGGCAGATGTCTTTGATCTGCTTCGCAACGCGGCCTTCCACGAGACCCATGAAAATCTTGTCGGAAGCAATCTCGTCTTTGCTCTGCATAGCAAGGCCGGCAATCTGTGTCTTGGCCTCGTCAGAGAGGAAATTGAAGAGGTTGGCGAGGTTGTTCTTCTGCTCTTCGTAGATGGCGGCGTCCTCATCCGACCATACCTTCTCATTGAGCGCCTGATTGATAAGCTTGAGAAGAATGGGCTTCGGAAGAGTCTCGGGCGTGTTCAGAGCACTGTCAACCGTAAAGTGTCTGATCTTTGCGAGTTCTTCGTCGCTGATGTCGCTTCTGCTGATGAACTGAGGGTTCATCGCGGCAACCTGCATGGCGATGTTCTTGAGAGCTTCGGCATTGGCCTCAGTCTTTGCGGCTTTTGCTTCGACCAGAACGCCGATGCGTCCGCCGCCGTGAGTGTATCCGACAACGGGGCCTTCGGTGGCATTAATCTGAGAGAAACGGCGGATGGAAATCTTTTCGCCGATAATGCTGATCTTGCTCGAGAGCTCCTGCTCGACGGTCTTTTCGGGATCGAGAGCCCAGGGCTCAGCAAGGAAAGCATCGATATCGGCAGCGGTGGTGCCCAGTGCCTGAGCCGCAACCTGTCCTACATATTCCTGGAAATCAGCATTTCTGGCAACGAAGTCCGTCTCGGAATTAACCTCGACTACTACAGCCTTGTCGCCTTCGATGAGGAGCTTTACAAGGCCTTCCGCTGCGATGCGGTTTGCCTTTTTCTGAACGGCCGCAAGTCCTTTTTCACGAAGGAAATCAACGGCTGCTTCCATATTTCCGTCTGTTTCGGTAAGAGCTTTTTTGCATTCCATCATGCCTGCGCCTGTCATTTCACGCAGTTCTTTTACCATTGCCGCTGTAATATTGGCCATAATTATTCCTCCTCTGTTTCGTTCACGGAAGGATCTTCGAGCTCTTCGGTCTCTTCCGTTTCTACATATTCAACTTCTTCCTCGACCTCTTCCATCTCGCCCTGGTTTGCCTCGATAACGGCATCGGCCATGGTGGCTGTGATGAGCTTGACCGCTCTGATGGCGTCATCGTTTCCGGGGATGATGTAATCAAGATCATCGGGGTTGCAGTTGGTGTCGGCGATTCCGATAAGCGGTATGCCGAGGGTATGGGCTTCCTGAACGCAGATGTGCTCGTTTTTGGGGTCGACCACGAAAATGACGTCAGGGATACGACGCATGTTCTTTATGCCGCCAAGATTCTTTTCGAGCTTTTCATGCTCTTTCTGAAGAGCGGCGACTTCTTTTTTGGGAAGTACGTCAAAGGTGCCGTCTTCTTTCATTTCTTCGATCTTGCGACGTCTGGCGATACGGGTCTGGATGGTTTTGAAATTGGTCAGAGTGCCGCCCAGCCAACGCTGATTGACATAGAACATGCCGCAGCGTTTTGCTTCGGTTTCGATGGCTTCCTGAGCCTGCTTTTTGGTTCCGACGAAAAGGACTGTGCCGCCGCCGGCTGCGATATCGGCCATAGCCTGATATGCTTCGTTAACTTTTTGGGCTGACTTTTGAAGATCGATGATGTAGATGCCGTTTCTCTCCGTAAAGATATACGGTTTCATCTTGGGATTCCAGCGCTTCGTGTGATGACCGAAGTGAACACCTGCTTCGAGAAGCTGTTTCATGGTAATAACGCTCATTTAATTGTCCTCCGTTTGGTTATTTTTCTCGCGCATATCTTTCGTCCGTAGCGACCGCCGCAGCGGCACCGTGCCGGGGACTGGATAATACGCCTTTTTTTGAGCCTGTACATCTTACCACAAGGACGTAGTGATATGCAAGCGGTTTTTTGGGCAAATAATATGCAGAATTGTAGGATTACAATACATATGTTACATCACAACTGAATAAGTAAACGGAAGAGCCTGACTTATGTTATAGTTAGTTCACCACAAAAAAACTTTATCATA
>JAFTAU010000086.1 GCA_017455435.1 Lachnospiraceae bacterium
ACGGATGAAGGTGATGCCCGCGGCATCAAACATACCGGTCATGGCGGCGGGGAACGTGGAAAAATGCTGCTTTTTATACGCCATCAGTTTTTTCCAGTCAATCCTGCCGACCTCATCCACGCACAGACCCTTGTACCTTTCCAGACCCTCCAGGAACTCAAACGGGCCGTCCAACAGGATTTTCGCGTCGCAGCCGTAGTTGGTGCAGGTCCTGCCGGGAAGGTCGTGATCGACGAGCGCCACCTTTTTCCCCGCCTGTACCAGCGTCACCGCGCCGTGCCAGCAGGAATGCCCGCTTCCGATAAATACTACGTCGAAATCATACATGCGCGTACATCTCCTTTTTGTTTGAATTTATTTATGGTTAAGGTTGCTCTCTATCCCCTCTCATTATTCTCGTCATACAGCAGCGGCAAATATTCTCCGGTAAAGGCGGGTTCCGTTGCCGCGTTCTGCGTCACCTCATAAGCGAGATCACCGATCCGCTACCGCAGGCCATCCGCGGCAAAGAAATTACTCAACGGCTCGACCGCCACAGCCAGCGGCGCGCCGGCCTTCTCCTGCACCCGGTCGAACACCTTGCGGATCGTTGGAAGCTGGGCGTTTTCCGTGTAGTAGATGCCGGTGCGGTACTGGATGCCGACGTCGTTGCCCTGCCGGTTGACCGAGAGCGGGTCAATGACCAGAAAATAGTAATTCAGCAGTCTTTCAAGCGGCATTGTCGTTTCGTTATAGACAACGCGCACCGTTTCGGCGTGGCCGGCGCTCGCGCAGACCTCCTCATAGCTCGGAGCCCTGTCCGAACCGTTCGCATAGCCGACCTCAGTTTCCGGCACGCCGTCAAACTGATCAAAGAACTTTTGCAGGCCCCAGAAGCAGCCGCCCGCAAGATAAATCGTCTGCATGGACTTTCACCTTTCCTGCCATGCCTTTCGCTCGGCACAGTGTATTTTGGTAACTGTGATTTACTCGACTTCGAACCTGTATTTTGATTTCGTATTTTCTTTGGAATTCTTATCTGTTATTATAGCGTCGATATAGGCGCTGTCAATAACTCATAATATTCTGAGTAAGGAAACGGGAGACACAAACGCTCAAGGAGATGGAGGCGGATCAGCTGGTCGAGCGGGAGGAGTATTTAGAGGTACCTGTATCCGGAGGCGTTATAATTTCATCGAAATCTATACAGTGTATATAAAGGCTCGAATGTCTAACTCGACATTTGAGCCTTTATCTGTTAGGGTAAGAATATCTTAATAAACGACATTGAAAATGCACCATGAATTGTAATTTTAATGCGTCGGAAGCGACGCGCTTGAACTGATTAAGGCTTGGAATCATGCTCTTTGTGCATAGGGGGCTGCGATATGACAGGTGAAATTATCTTCGGTCTCCTGATCCCGTTTGCGGGAACCAGCCTTGGCGCCGCCTTGGTGTTCTTTCTCAAAAAGCAGATTTCTGACGGATTGCAAAGAATCTTGACCGGCTTCGCCGCAGGTGTCATGGTGGCCGCGTCCTTCTGGAG
>JAFTAU010000087.1 GCA_017455435.1 Lachnospiraceae bacterium
CCTGTTTCTGATCCGTCGCTCATCGATGCTGAACTTGAGAAGAACATGGACGAAGTGCTGAAAATCGTTGCGATGGGCCGCGCCTGCCGCAATGAGGCGAATATCAAAAACCGTCAGCCCATAGCAAAAATGTTCATCAAGGCCGGCGAGGAGCTCCCGGATTTCTACACGGAGATTATCAGGGAAGAACTCAATGTCAAACAGGTCAACTACAGTGACGACGTGAGAGATTTCACCTCATACAGCTTTAAGCCGCAGATGCGCACGCTGGGACCGAAATTCGGCAAAAAGCTCGGTGAAATCAGAAATATCCTGGCCGAAATCGACGGAAACGCCGCCATGGACAGCCTGCGTGAAAAGGGCGTGCTGACGCTTACCTTCTCAGACGGTGAAACCGCTGAGCTCGCAGAAGAGGACCTGCTGATAGACACGAAGCAGGTAGAAGGCTACGTTTCCCTCTCTGAAGGCGAGGTCACAGTTGTGCTGGATACAAACCTCACGCCGGAGCTTATTCGCGAGGGCATCGTGAGGGAAATCATCAGCAAGATCCAGACCATGAGAAAAGAAGCCGGTTTCGAGGTGATGGATCACATCAGAATCTCATACAGCGGCAGCGAAAAGATTGCCGGTATTTTTGAGACGATGTCACAGGATATCCTTCCTGAGGTTCTGGCCGCAGAGGCGGTGTCCGATATGGATATCGGATACGTCAAGACATGGGACATCAACGGAGAAACGGTAACGCTCGGAGTAGAAAAGGTAGAGGAATAATGGCTTTCGGAAAGAATTACATATTTGACAAAGAAAAATTCAAAAACAGAGTAACAGAACTTATAAAAATAGACACCATCGGCACGATAGAAGAGGCCACGCCAAAGCAGATTTTCCGCGCGGTGGCTTTCGCGGTTCGCGAGCTCATTTCGGATGAGTGGGTCAATACCGCGAAGACCGCGAAGGCGCAGGACAAAAAAATGGTTTACTATCTGTCCATGGAATTTCTGATGGGACGCGCCCTGGGCAACGACATCATCGCCATAGGCGCGGACAGGCAGATTCGCGAGGCTCTCGACGAGCTCGGAGTGGATCTGAACGCGATAGAAGACGAGGAACCGAACTGGGCTCTCGGAAACGGCGGTCTGGGTCGTCTGGCGGCGTGCTTCCTTGATTCCATCTCCACCCTCGGCTATCACGCCTATGGCTGCGGCATCCGATACCAGTACGGTATGTTCAAGCAGGTGATAGTGGACGGAGCGCAAAAGGAGATTCCGGACGATTGGCTTTCAGCAGGGAATCCTTTTGAAATCCGTCGTGACGTCAATACCCAGGAGGTTCATTTCGGCGGCTCCATCAAATACGATTTTGACGAAAAAGGCGAACCGGTTTTTTCACAGGTCGGCTACGATGCTGTTCTGGCCGTTCCTTATGACACGCCTGTCATCGGCTATAATAACGGCGTGGTAAACACGCTCCGCATCTGGAACGCGGAACCCATTACCAAACTTGAACTGGACGCCTTTGGACGCGGCGACTACGAGGCCGCTGCCCGCAGCGCGAACGCGGCCGCCACTCTCTGCAAAGTTCTCTACCCGGCAGATGAGCACATGGCCGGAAAGGAGCTGCGCCTAAAGCAGCAGTATTTCTTTGTTTCCGCCACTTTGCAGCGTGCGCTGAAGCGCTATATGGAGACGCATGACGATATCAGCCGCCTGTACGAAAAGGTCGTCTTCCAGATGAACGACACTCACCCTACCGTGGCAGTGGGAGAGCTGATGCGCCTGCTGATAGACGAGTACGGCATGGGTTGGGACGCCGCATGGAATACCGCCACAAAATGCCTGGCCTATACGAATCACACCATCATGGCGGAGGCCTCCGAAAAATGGCCTATCAGCCTGTTTTCACACCTGCTCCCCAGGGTCTATATGATTATCGACGAAATCAACAAAAGATTCGTCGAGGAAATCCGCAGACGCTATCCCGGCGATGAAGAAAAGGTAAACCGCATGGCCATCCTGTATGACGGTCAGGTACGCATGGCAAATCTGGCCATCGTGGGCAGCTTTTCCGTAAACGGCGTGGCAAAGCTCCACACCGAGATTCTGAAGGCCCGCGAGTTCAGGGATTTCTATGAGATGTGGCCGGAAAAATTCAACAACAAAACCAATGGCGTAACGCAGCGCCGCTTTATGTGCCACGCAAACCCGCTTTATACGGAGTGGATCGATTCGCTCATCGGCGAGGGCTGGAAAACCGATCTTAGTCAGCTTTCGGGTCTGAAGAATTATCTCGATGATGAAAACGCGCTTTCGCGTTTTGCCGAAATCAAGCGTGAAAACAAAAAACGTCTGGCCGAATACATCAAAAAGCACAACGGCATCGACGTGGATATCGACTCTATCTTTGACGTTCAGGTAAAGCGCCTGCACGAATACAAGCGCCAGCTCCTCAACATCCTGCACGTTATCTGCATCTACAACAGGATCAAGGCGAATCCGGATATCGACATCTATCCGCGCACTTATATCTTCGGCGGAAAGGCTGCTGCGGGCTACCTGCTCGCAAAGCAGACGATAGAGCTGATAAATGCTGTCGGCCGCGTGGTAAATAACGACCCCGACGTCCGCGGACGCATAAAGGTCGTATTTATCGAAGAATACAACGTTTCCAATGCTGAGCTGATTTTTGCCGCGAGCGATGTTTCCGAGCAGATTTCCACCGCCAGCAAGGAAGCCTCCGGCACCGGCAATATGAAATTCATGCTGAACGGCGCCGTGACGATAGGCACTATGGACGGGGCAAACGTGGAGATATTCGATGAAGTGGGCACCGAAAACGGTTTCGTGTTCGGTCTGTCTGCGCAGGAGGTCATCGATTTTGAACGGGACGGCGGTTACGATCCCATGGATATATTCAGAAATGACACCGAAATCAGAGACACGCTGATGACGCTGGTAAACGGCGCCTTCTCGCCGGATGAGCCCGGTTATTTCAGACCCGTCTATGATTCACTGCTCAATACGAACGTCAGAGACAAGGCCGATATGTACTTTATTCTAAAGGATTTCCGCTCATACGATGAGGCGCAGAACAGGATTGACGCCGCCTACAGAGATCAGAAGGCGTGGCGCCGCATGGCTCTGACGCAGACTGCGTGCGCCGGAAAATTCTCCTCGGACCGCACCATTCAGGAATATGTGGACGATATATGGCATCTTGAGAAGCTGAATTAAAATTAAGATATAAAATGCAGGCAGAGGACGGTAAGCCGTCCTCTGTTTTTTCGTGAACTTAGTTTTACTCGCTGGTTTCTTCGTCTTTGAGGGTCTTGCCCTCGAGTAGCAGGAGCTTGTTTGCCAGAACTCCGGAAAAACCGCTGATAACCGCCGAAACCGTTATCAGGTCGGTGGGAGATTCCACCGCGTACTGTCCGGCCTTTTCGTGTTCCAGAATATTCGCAGCCAAAAGTCTCGTCTGGGCAACAAAAAACTCGGTCGTGCTCCTGTGGTGCGTGGCGAAGGACTCATAAAAAACCTTTACTTCCGCCTCTGATACCCCGGTGGGAATAAGATTTTTCAGATCCGCGAAATTCATACTCTGCTTGAGCGTGCATATCATAATCAGATACGCCAGATGGACGCGGAAGTATTTTTTCTTTACCGGCTCCGGCATAATCTTGGTGCGCACGTAATTGTTGATCATTGATGAGGTAATAATCTGCTGGCGGTCGTTGATATCCTCCGGAAGATAGTCCAGATACTGCTTTAAAAGTACAATGACCTGTTCCATATAGAGACCGAAATTAGGGATTTCGTCCCACATCGGAAGCTTGAAGCGGTGCATATACGCTTCCCATCTGCGCAGCTTTGATGCAATCAGTTCTTTGTCGTACATTTTTCCTCCCCCCGGTTTTTGTTGATTCTGATTTATACTAAAACATCTTCTAATAAAAATCAATAGAAAACAATTTAAAAATACGTGTTGACATATTTAATTAAACAAAGTAAACTAATATTGAATATTAGATAAAATGCAATTAATTATTAGATAATATTATATTTAAATCAGGAGGTTAGACTATGAACGATTACATTATTTACACCGATTCCGCCTGTGATATAGACGGGGAAATGCTGAAAGAATGGGGCGTCATGTACAGGAGCCTCACTTTTTTGTTTGCGGATTCCTCCATTCAGTTTTCCAATGACGATATGTCTCCAAAAAATTTTTATAAAAAAATGCGCGAAGGCGGCGTTGCCAAAACCTCCGCAGTCAATATAAACACCTTTATCGATGCATTCACTGAGGCGCTGAACGAGGGCAAAGACATACTGTATATCGGCTTTTCCACCGGGCTCAGCACCACCGCGGAGTCCGCGGAGTCGGCAGCGCGTGAGCTCCGGCCCAAATATCCGGAAAGAAAGATAATCACCATCGATACACTCTGTGCGTCCGGCGGGCTGGGGCTGATTCTCTATCTGGCCGTTCTGCAGAAGCGTGCCGGAAAGAGCATAGAAGATGTTGAGGAGTATGTCCGCGATATGATGCCGCATCTTTGCCACTGGTTCACGGTGGAGGATCTCGTGTATCTGCGGCGCGGCGGCAGGATAGGCAGGTCTGTGGCTCTGGTCGGATCCGTTTTGGGAATCAAACCCGTTATGCATGTGGACAATGAGGGGCATCTGGTAAAAACGGACAAAGCCCGCGGCAGAAGAGCGTCCATAAAAGCGCTCGCCGACAAATACGACGAGCTCTGCATCAATCACAGTATGCCGGTCTTTATTTCACACGGCGACTGCGAAGACGACGCCAGACTTTTGGCGGATATGATACGTGAAAAACACGGCGAAAAGGAGTTTCTCATAACCTTTGTCGGTCCGGTTATCGGCGCTCATTCGGGGCCCGGGACCCTTGCTCTGTTCTTTATCGGGAGCGAGAGATAAAAAAGGCTTCCGTAATTGACAATGACCTCGATAAAATATATACTGTATCGGTAAGATTTTGTAGCATAATCAATTACGGAGCTCACATTTATGAACAATTACGTCATCTTCACGGATCTTGCGTGCGACATCACTACCGATATTCTTAAAGGCTGGAATGTAAAGAGTATTCCGCTCTCTTTTATATTCGACGGGTCGCGGGATCAGTATTACAGCGAGGATATGTCGGTAAAGGATTTTTATAACATCATGCGCACCGGCGGCGTGGCTCGCACGTCGGCTATTAATTCCGAAATTTTCAGAGAGACCTTTGAGGCGGAGCTGAAAAACGGCAGCGACGTTATTTATATCGCCTTTTCATCCGGTCTCAGTAATACCTGCAACAACGCCGGTATGGTGGCCGAAGAGCTCATGAAGGTTTACCCGGACAGAAAGGTTATCGTGGTAGATTCACTGGCGGCGTCCGGCGGCTACGGACTGCTGGTTTACTTCGCTTCCAAAAAACGCGACGAAGGTGCGACGGCGGAGGAGCTGGAGCAATACATCATCAGCATCAGAAACAAGCTCTGCCACTGGTTCACGGTTGACGACCTCGTTTATCTTAAGCGCGGCGGCCGCGTCAGCGCCACAAAGGCGTTCGTGGGCGGTGTGCTCGGCATAAAGCCCGTCCTGCACGTGGATGAAGAAGGACACCTGATAAACGTCTCAAAGGCCAGAGGACGCAAAGCCTCCGTAAAGGCTCTCGCCGAAAAATTCGGAGAGCTCGCGATTGACGTAAAAGACACGGTTTTTATTTCAAACGGAGACTGCAAGGAAGACGCGGAGGATTTGGAATCTATCCTCAGAGAAAAGTACGGCGCCGTGGATATCACGCATACAGACATCGGCCCTATTATCGGGGCGCACGCAGGTCCCGGAACTCTGGCGCTTTTCTTCCTGGGAGAACACAAGTAATTCAAATATAAACATCAGACAGGGGGCCGGAGAGTGTCTCCTGTCTCCTTTTTTTGAGGCGTTAAATGGCTTTTGACGGCATAACCATAGCAAATATAGTGAGCGATATGCAGCAGCTTGCCGGCGGTCGCATAGCAAAGATAGTTCAGCCCGAAAAGGATGAATTGCTTCTGACCGTAAACACCGCTGCGGGCGCAAAAAAGCTTCTCATATCGGCGGGAGCATCGCTGCCGCTCTTTTATTTTACCGAAAAGCCGCGGCAGGCGCCTATGGCTGCGCCGGCTTTCTGCATGCTTCTTAGAAAGCATATAGGAAACGGACGCATCCTTTCCCTGTGCCAGCCGGGTCTCGAGCGCGTTATCAGAATAGAGATCGAGCACGCAGACGAGATGGGAGATCTCGTGAAAAAGTATCTGATAACCGAGCTTATGGGGCGCCATAGCAATATAATTCTCACGGATTCGGAAGATACTGTTATTGACAGCATAAAACGCATTCCCGCGCACGTCAGCTCCGTAAGAGAGGTTCTCCCCGGCAGGCGTTATTTCATTCCGGACGAACTGAAAAAGAAGGATCCGCTTTGTGAAACGCCGGAGGCATTTGCAGAAGCAGTCATTTCATCCGGCAGAGGCGCCGCTGATTCTCTGGTGGGCATCTACAGCGGCGTAAGTCCCGCTGTCGCCTCCGAGATTTGCTACAGAGCGGGCATAGACGCAGACTCGCCCGCTGATAAGGGCGGCGCAGAGCGTCTATGGGAAAGCTTCTGCGGTCTTACAGATACTGTCCGCAGAGGCGATTTCACTCCGAATATCGTTTTTAAAAACAACGCGCCCATTGAATTTGCCTCCATCCCTCTTTCCGTCTATGACGGCTGCGAAAGGCGCGTTTTTGAGGACGCGTCCTCGATGCTTGAGTTTTATTACGAAGAAAAAGAAACCCGTGAGCGCATCCGGCAAAAGTCTTCAGACCTGCGTAAGACAGTGGACACGGTGCTGGCCCGTGAGGTAAAAAAAGCGGATATTCAGGAAAAACAGCTGAGCGACACGAAAAAGGCCGACAGGTTCAGGCTCTTCGGAGAGCTGCTGACCGCCTACGCCCACGAACTTTCGGACGGCGCTGACAGCGTTATTCTTTCTGATTACAATGACGGCGGCAGGGAGGTAAAAGTGCCGCTGGATCCCGCTCTCACCATCAGAGCGAACGTCGCAAAATACTACGAAAAGTATCAAAAGCTTCGTCGCACCAAAGCGGCTGTCACGGAGCAGCTCGCCCGGACCCGCGAAAGCATTGACGAGCTTTTGATGACAGCAAAATGGATCGACGCCTCGCAGACGACGGAGGATCTGGACGAAATCAGAAAAGAGCTTTCCGATGCGGGCTACGTCAAAAAGCAGCAGCCCGGCGCCAAAAAACAAAAGCGGGCTGCCGGCGTGCCGCTCCACTTTGTCAGCGCGGACGGCTTTGATATTTACGTTGGGAAAAACAATACCCAGAACGAATATGTCACCTTCAAAATGGCGGGACCGGAGGACTGGTGGTTTCACGCCAAGGGCCGCCCCGGCTCGCACGTCATCGTAAAAGCCGACGGCTGCGAGCTGACTGACGCCGCCTTTGAAGAGGCCGCCGCGCTCGCCGCACGCTATTCATCGGCGGGAGAGGGCGAAAAGGTCGAAGTAGACTATACAAAACGCAAAAATCTAAAAAAGCCCCAGGGCGGAGCCGCGGGCTTTGTGACCTACCACGTCTATTTTTCTATTGTGGCAAAGGCATAAAATCTATGCTATAATTTACCAGATATATCAGAATCAATCATAGTTTTGTGAGGAATTATGGCAAAAGGCAAAATTATCATCGTATCGGGCTTTTCCGGAACCGGCAAAGGCACCGTTATAAATGAAGTTATGTCCAGAACACCGGACAGATACGCTTTTTCCGTGTCAGCCACAACCCGCCCCCCCAGACCCGGTGAGATTCACGGAAAAGACTATTATTTTGTGGACGAAATCGAATTCGAGCGCATGATCATAGAAAAAGAACTGCTCGAACACACCAGATACAACTACAATTACTACGGCACCCCAAAAGCCCCCGTGCAGCGTATGCTCTCAGAGGGAAAAAGCTTCATCCTTGACATCGAGGTGGAGGGAATGCATCAGGTAACATCCAACATCGATGGCGCAATGACGGCGTTTCTTGTTCCTCCCAGCTTTGAGGCTCTTCTCGAAAGACTGCGCGGCCGCGGCACGGAGACGGCGGACCAGATTCGCACCCGCCTCGGCAGAGCCGTTCAGGAAGCCGCTTTTGCCTGTGAATACGGCGCCGTTATTGAAAACGCGGACATAAAGAGCTGCGCGGGCGAGCTGGAGGCCTACATCGCCACCGGCGTTCAGGACGAGTCCGTCCGTCAAAAAAATCTGATACTCTCGCAGGAGATCTGCGAAGCAATAAAAAGATTTATCAAGCAAGGAGAACTATCATCATGATGCTTCATCCATCCTACAAGGAACTTATGCAAAAGGTCAACGAGGGCTCCGAAGACGGAAACCCCATCGTTCACAGCCGCTATTCCATAGTTCTCGGAACGGCAAAACGCGCCAGACAGATTACCGCCGCCGAATACAAAAAAGCCGAAAAGGCAAAGAGCTTCGGTGAAAAGCCTCCGCTTCGCGACGCCAGCAAGAAGGCGCTTTCCATAGCAGTAGAAGAGCTCGACAGCGAAAAGATCCATATTGTCAGCGAGTCCGGCGAAAACTACGAAAGCTACGTGGCGGACGAAGACGGCAGAAGATGAAAATTTTTCTGAATTCTCTCGGCTGCGATAAAAACCTCTGTGATTCGGAGGAAATGCTGGGGCTTCTTTCGGCCGCCGGCTATTCGTTTACCGATGAGATTTCAGAAGCTGAAATAATAATCATCAATTCCTGCTGCTTTATCGGCGACGCTCAAAAAGAGAGCATTGACGCCATTTTTGAGGCAATCGGCTACAAAGATGTCGGAAGCTGCAGACACATCATAGTCGCGGGCTGCCTTGCGCAGCGCTTCAGAGGAGATTTTCTTACCGAGCTTCCCGAGGTGGACGGACTGCTGGGGACGGCATCGGTTCACCGCGTGAGGGAGCTTTTGGACAAGGTCATCTGCGGCGAAAAGGCGGAGATTTTTGACAGTCTCGATACGCCCGCGCACTGCGGAAAACGCCGCATCCTCTGCACCGGCGGTCATTACGCCTATCTCAAGATTGCCGAGGGCTGCGGAAAGCGCTGTACTTATTGCGTCATCCCCTCGGTCAGAGGGAACTATCGCAGCGTGCCCATGGAAGAGCTGGTGCGTGAGGCCGGTCGTCTTGCCGCCGGCGGAGTAAAAGAGCTCATTCTCGTGGCTCAGGAGACCACGCTTTACGGGGTGGATCTGTATGGCCGAAAAGCCCTTCCGCAGTTGCTTTCGGCGCTCTCCGAAATCGACGGGCTCAATTGGATCAGGCTGACGTACTGCTATCCCGAAGAAATTACCGACGAGCTCATCCGCGCCATAGCCGATCTGAAAAAAGTTGTTCACTATATTGATATGCCCATACAGAGCGCCTCTGACACGGTGCTCAGGGCGATGGGACGAAAAACCACGAGGGCCCAGCTCATATCCACGATAGACAGGCTCCGCGCCGCAGTTCCCGATATTGTTATCCGCACCACGCTTATCAGCGGTTTTCCGGGTGAAACGGAAGAAGACCACTCGGCCACAATGGATTTTATAGAGCAGATGCGGTTTGACAGGCTCGGAGTTTTTACATATTCAAAAGAAGACGGCACCGTAGCCGCGGGAATGAAAAACCAAATACCCAAAAAGCTGAAAGACCGTCGACGCGCGGAACTGATGCTGCTTCAGCAAAAAATCAGCGCCGAAAAATCGGAGCGTCGCGTCGGAAGCGTTCTGAAGGTTTTTGTTGAAGGCAGAGATACAAACTCAAATGCGCTGGTAGGAAGAACCTACGCTGACGCACCCGAGGTTGACGGATTTATTTTTGTCGACACCCCTATAGATTTTATGAGCGGCGATTATATTAATGTTCGCGTCACCGGCGCGAGCGAATACGATTTGACGGGAGAAATAACAGATGACTAAGCTTAACTTTCCGAACAAGCTCACGGTTTTCAGATTGCTTCTCGTTCCGGTTTTTGTTTTCTTTATGCTTATCGACAAAACGGAGCATCTCGGACCGACGGGCGATTACATTGCCGTGTCAATTTTCTTTATCGCCAGCGTAACGGACTTTTTTGACGGCAGAATCGCCAGAAAACACGGAATGGTCACTAATTTCGGAAAGTTTATGGATCCTTTGGCTGACAAGCTGCTGGTCTGCTCTGCATTTATCTGCCTTTCGTCAATGGGCAGGATTCATACATGGGAGACCATTATCGTGGTCTGGAGGGAGTTTGTTATCAGCGGCATCAGACTGATAGCCGCCGAGAAAGGCGTGGTCATCGCGGCCAGCATGTGGGGAAAGGTCAAAACCGTCGTTTCCATGTGTATGATAGTGGCGGTCATCATTCATCTGCACGTCAATCTCCCGGCCGTTGCCCGCCCGTATTTCGCGTGGTGGGGAGTTTTTGAACAGATTCTTATTTACGCGTCAATTATTCTGACCGTGGTTTCGCTGATTGATTACATAGTCAAAAACAGGCATGTACTGAAAGAAAAGCTTTTGCAGTAGGCGCTGATATGAAGTGGATTCTCCCTCTGTTCATTGGCGAAAAAGCCGAAAAGAAAAAGCAAAAAATCATACGCGGTATCGAGACCGGAAAATTCCTGCTCGGCACCTACGTCATTATGCTTTCGACAGAGGCGGGAAACCAGCTTGATATAATAGAGGCCGCGGAGCTGAAACAGCCATATTATAAAGAAAAAGATATTGTGGTCGTGGGCATAGCGTCCGGAAAGGCAGAGGCCGTGCAGGTAGTTGCGGATATCGTCTCCGACGCGGTAAATACCACCGGAGAGGCGGACGTGCTCGCCTTTTTCAGGATTCGTCAAAAGAGGCTTAAGGAATGACGGCAGGAGCGGTGCTGCTTTTAATACTGAAGATTCTCGGCATTATCATCGGCTCCATTATCGGGCTGGTGCTGCTTCTCCTTTTGGCGGTGCTTTTTGTACCGGTCAGATACCGCGCGAAGGTCAACGTCAACCTGCCGGACTATCGTCTGAAGGCCTACGGGTCGTGGCTGCTTCATATTATTCACGCCTCATTCACTCTCGAAGACGGAACCGCGCTTTGCCTGAGAGTTTTCGGTATTCCCGTCAAAAAGATTGTGACTCAGCCGGATCCTGAAAAAGAAAAGGACGACCGCAGCCTGATCGAAAAAATTCTCGACAAGATTCTGCCGAGACGAGAAGAGGTGGAATTCGGGAACGAAGAAACCGACAGTGACGGCGACTTTACCGCGGGCGATGAAACAGCGCAAAATGAGCCCGAAAACGAGCCTGACGTTGTACTTGATGACGCCGTAAGCGGCGAAACCGTGACGGAAAGCGCGCCTGAGCCCGCCGCGAAGGATGAATGCGAAAAAACCTCAAAAGATATATTGGAGGAGATTCTCTCCGAAGAAGACGAGCACATAGATCCCTCGCCCGCGCCGGCGACGGCACCTTCGGCGGTGAAAAAAAAGAGGGGAGTCTTTAACAGAATCAAGAACTTTTTCTCAGGCATCGCACAAAAGATTAAAGGCGCGGCGGCCAAAGCCGCGGAGGCTTATAACAAGGCTCACGACAAATACGAACAGGTCTCGGGCTTTTTGGATGACGACGACAATATGGAGGCTCTGAGGCTGATACGCGACAGATTGCTGATTCTGCTCAGGCATATCAGACCACGCGTAATAAAAGGAAAACTCATCCTGGGGCTCGAAGACCCCGCGACCACGGGAAAGATTATCGGCGCGTATTATGCGTTTTTTGCGCCGGGAAAGGACTTCCTGGATCTCAGAGGGGAGTTTTACGAAGAAATCGTTCAGGGCAGGGTATACATCAGAGGGCACATCAGAATAATTCATCTGCTGATTGCCTTCATAAAGCTTTATAAAAACAAAAAGATTAAATCCTGGATTAAAAAGGAGGATTAATTATGGCAGAAAAGGGAAATTTCGGAACCGTAGTAAACAGCCTGCTTGACGGACTGAGCGGATACGCGACCGCGAAAACCGTTGTGGGAGAGCCCATAAAAGTAGAAGACACGATACTTCTTCCACTGGTTGACGTGAGTATAGGAGTGGGCGCCGGAGCGGCGCTTAATTCCGAAAAAAAACGTGACCGTGAGGCGGGCGGCATGGGCGCGAAGCTTTCGCCTACGGCCATCCTTATGATAAAGGACGGCGCCGTCAGAATCCTGAACATCAAGGATCAGACCACGGCTATGAAAGCTCTCGACATCGTTCCCGAGGTTGTAAACCGTTTTGCCGGCAAAACCTGCATAAAGAACAAAGACGTCGCGAACGAGGCGAACAATCTCAAAAAAGAAAAGAAAGTAAAAGAATAATCAGAATGTACTGACGAAATCCCGGATAATCGCCGCCGCGAGGTCGGAGGCTTCCTTTCCGAATGAGGCCATATCCACATCCGCGCTTCCGTCGGCCTTGTCGGAAGCCGTACGCAGAACGGCGAAGGGAATGCCGGCGTACTGCGCTGTCTGCGCTATGGCCGCGCCTTCCATTTCGGCTACGTCCGCTCCGAATTCGTCATGGATACGGTTTTTCAGTACAGAACTCGAAACAAATATATCCGCCGTCGCAATAGTGCCGCAGCGCACCTTGCGGTCGGCGGCGATTTTTTTGGCGGAAGAAAGAAGGGCGCCCATGACGCGCTCATCCGCACGGAAGTATGTGGGCTCATCGGGTGAAATTCCGGTAAACAGATAGCCCTTTGCATAGCCCAGTCCCGTGCCGTCCACGTCGTACTGAACCAGTCTTTCGGAGATTATCACATCGCCCACGTCCAGATCGTCAGCGAGAGCGCCGGCTATGCCCGTATTGATAATGACCTCAGGGCAGAAGCTGTCTATCAAAAGCTGGGCACATCTGGCGGCGTTCACTTTTCCGATGCCGCATTTCACCACGGCCACCTCCCTGCCCTGCATTTTTCCGGTATAAAAAGTAAAACCACAAATCTCACGCATGTTCGCGCCAGCCAGCTCCGACCGGAGATTTTCGATTTCAACATCCATTGCGCCGATGATGCCTATCATAATGCCACCTCGATAATAAAACCTGATACAAAAGAATCGCTCCGCGCGCGGAACGATTCTAAGTTCATAAAAAGCATCGCGGAAAAGAGCTTCAGGCTCTTTCCACGGCTCCGGATCTAAGACAAGAAGTGCAGACGTACATTCTCTTGTGAGTTCCGTTAACGTTGACCTTTACGGACTTTACGTTTGCCTTCCACATCTTGTTTGATCTTCTATGTGAGTGGCTCACTGCGTTTCCGAAATGAGCGCCTTTTCCGCAGATTGCACATTTAGCCATAATTACACCTCCTGAATGTCGCTGCCGTTTTCACAGAGCAAAAGACACTATACCAAAAACTCCTGTTCATTGCAAGCGGTTTTTTTAAAAAATGGGAGAGAAATAATATAAATATTGCTTGACAACCTGCGCGGGGTGACATTATAATATGCAGGCACCTCTGAAAAGAGGCTGATTATGGGGCTTTAGCTCAGCTGGGAGAGCATCTGCCTTACAAGCAGAGGGTCGTAGGTTCGAGTCCTATAGGCCCCATAAATTCGGCGAGGTAGCTCAGTTGGCGAGAGCACGCGGTTCATACCCGCGGTGTCGGGGGTTCAAATCCCTCCCTCGCTATTGCACAGAAAAGCAGACCATTCGGTCTGCTTTTCTGTGCAATAAATGGGGATTTGAACGACGCGGCCGCGAAGCGGCAAAAACGCTCCTGTGAAGCGTTTTTAGCGGCCGGTGTTCGGACGCGCGATGCGCGGGCCGAACTCAAATCCCTCCCTCGCTATTGCGAAGAAGAAGCAGGCTTAAAAGCCTGCTTCTTCTTCGCATTTAGAGAGTTCATAACGGATTTGAGTTATGGACTCTCTGATTTTCTCTCTGATTTTTTGTAAACACC
>JAFTAU010000088.1 GCA_017455435.1 Lachnospiraceae bacterium
GAAAGGCTGTGGGAAGAAATTCAAAAATGGACGGAGAGGCACGAGGATATACGCGGGAGAGTTATTTTCGTTCCGAACGAGAGGGCGGTGCATGAGTTTGGTGAAATACGCTTCTGTTAAGCTGTACCTTCTTGCAAACGCGCTCGACGGAGTTCTGACGGTCATCGGCGCCAATGCCGGTCTCAGCGAGGCTAATCCCGTTATGGCGGGGCTTCTGAGCTGTCCTGCGGTATTCATCGCTGTGAAGCTCGCCGGAGGTATCGCCACCGCCGCGATCCTCGCGCTCTGCCCCCGGTGGCTGCAGCGGGCGGCGGCTGCGTTTACGGGCGCGGTCGCCATCTGGAACGCGATTTTAATACTGCTTATGAGAGGATGAGCTGCCGAAAAGGTAGAAAGCAAGCTTGGTGTGAAGAAAGGCACTGGCGAGTTCATTGTCGGGCCGGATGTAAATTAATAAGTCTATGAAACTTCCAAAAGCATTTCCTTCCCCCAGTGGCAATTCAAAATGGGGTTTTTTATAGAAATCTGGTAAGAAAGAAGTGATGATCTATTGGACTGGACAAGCATCGTTGTGGCGGTGATTACCGCACTTGGGGCACTTTTCGGAACGTATTTTGCGAACCGAAAAAGTGCCTCATTACTTGAGTACCGAATGAAAGAACTCGAGACAAAGGTCAATCTGCATAACAGCGTAATAGAGCGGACCTATAAACTCGAAACGGCAGTTGAGCTGCTCGAAGCAGAGGATAAGCGTCTTAACGAAAGAATCAAAATAATAGAGGGTAAAACAGAATGACCGGAGAAGAACTCAGAAACAAGGTTGTCGGTATTGTCGTTGCCTGGATAGGCGGAAAGAGATTCGGACCGGAGCATACCGAAATTCTTGATATTTACAATGGACAGAAAAAGCTTCCGCGTGGGTACAAGGTAAAGCCTCAGGACGATTACTGCGCGACAGGATATTCTGCGGCCATGATCAAAGCCGGAATAGGCGAATACGTTCCGATTGAATGCTCCTGCGGAGAGTTGATTCGTCTTGCTTCCGGCAGAAACAAGTATGCCTACTGGGTCGAAGACGATACGTATGAACCAAAAATCGGCGACGCAATAATTTATGCGTGGAACGACCCCGAAAAAGATTTCGACAAAAAAGATAACAAGACCGGGCATAATCATGTCGGCATAGTAATCAAAAAAGGCCGGCATAGTTTCACTGTCGGCGAAGCTAATATGGGCGATGATCATCATATTGGAAGCCGTTCGATGGTCGTGAACGCTCGATTTATTCGCGGCTACATACATATTAATTATGACGCGATCGCCGCAATATTACCGGATGAGGAGGATGAAGACATGACCGGCGAAGAAATTTATAAGAAGCTTGCAGAGTATCTCGAATCCAAGGATGCTCCGGAGTGGGCAAAGAAGGAGATTGCTGAGGCCAAAGAGCTTGGGATAACTGACGGCACTCAGCCTGAGATGTTTGCCACCAGACTTCAGGCTGCAATTATGGCTAAGAGGGCTGCTGATGCCACAAAAAAGCAGTAAGCAGCCTAAGCGCGATAAGAACAAATTTGCTAACAGAATAATCGCGATTTGTATAGTCGTGACCGCTTTGGTTACGGCTTCAATTATATATGAGTATCACCGCCTTGAAATCCCGGTCACAGCCGATATATTAACTGTGATGTTTGGGTTTTGGGGCGGTGAATTGCTTATTATTGCGCTGAGGCAGATATTTGGTTCTGACGTGACGAAGAAAAACGAAACTGATGAAACTACTTCGGGAGGGTCTATATGAAATTCAATGATAAGGTTTATGACGTTCTGAAATGGCTCGTACTTATCGCGCTTCCGGCGTTTAATGTGTTTTACGCAAACCTTGCTCCGCTTTGGGGATGGGGTTACGTTGCC
>JAFTAU010000089.1 GCA_017455435.1 Lachnospiraceae bacterium
CAGGCTCTTCCGTTTACTTATTCAGTTGTGATGTAACATATGTATTGTAATCCTACACAATCCCGAGCAAATCCGAATTTTTATTATTGCAATACCTCTTTATATTTAGTAGAATAAATTGGTTACTAATTTCGGGGGCAAAAAGCCTCTCGTCAGGAGGAAATATCTATGAAATCTTATGAAACGAAAAACATTCGCAACGTAGCTATTCTCGGGCACCGCGGAGCCGGAAAGACCACTCTGGCAGAGTCCCTTGCATATATAGCAGGAATAACCACCGCATGGGCAAGGTCGAGGACGGAAACACCATCAGCGACTTTGACAAAGAAGAAATAAAGCGCGTTTCCTCGATCAGCACCGGCATTATCCCCATTGAGTACGAGGGAATCAAGTTCAACTTCCTTGACACTCCCGGACGTCTGGACTTTGTCGGAGAAGTAGAAGAAGCTCTCACCGCTGCAGAGGCGGCTGTTATCGTTGTCAACGCAAAATCCGGCGTCGAGGTCGGCGCTCAGAGAGCATGGAATCTCTGCAACAGATTCAACCTCCCCAGACTGATCTTCGTTACCAACATGGATGACGCGAACGCTGATTATCAGAAGACCATCGAGGAGCTCGAGGGTCTCTACGGCACAAAAATCGCTCCGGTTCATCTGCCGATTCGCGAAGGCGACAAGTTCATCGGCTTCGTTAACGTTGTTGATATGAAGGCGTTCAAGTTCACCGACAAGAGCAATGTGACCGCGTGCGACATCCCCGGCGATGTCAGCGACCTGCTCGAGACCATCCGCGGCGAGCTTACCGAAGCCGTTGCCGAAAACGACGAAGAACTCATGGAAAAATATTTTGAAGCGGGCGAGCTCACCTCTGAGGAAATTCACTCCGCGCTTCCCGTCAGCGTAAAAGCCGGCGATATTGTTCCCGTTCTCTGCGGAACCGGCATAAACGGAAACGGCGGAAAGATGCTCATGGAAACCATCGCGGCATATTGCCCCGCCCCCTCTGATGCTTCTATCACCGGAAAGAACACCAAAGACGATTCAGACTTTGCGGCGGATTATGACGAATCAAAGCCCGTTACCGCCAGAGTCTTCAAGACCCTCATTGACCCCTTCATCGGCAAGTATTCCTTTATCAAGGTCTGCTCCGGTGTTCTGAAGGGCGACTGCGCTATGCTCAACGTCAACAAGGACGAAGAAGAAAAGATTGCAAAGCTTTACGTTCTCCGCGGCAAAGACGCTGTTGAGGTTCCTGAGCTTCACGCGGGCGACATCGGCGCCATCGCAAAGCTTTCCTATACGGTCACCGGAGACAGCCTCGGCACAAAGGACACCCCCGTTCAGTATGATGAGATGGATATCTCTGTGCCTTATACCTATATGGCTTACAGAGCTCTAAACAAGGGCGATGAAGACAAGGTCGCCAGCGCCCTTTCAAAACTCATGGAAGAGGACCTCACTCTCAAGAGCGTCAACGACAAGGAAAACCGTCAGCTCCTGCTGTACGGCATTGGCAATACCCAGCTTGAAGTCGTTGTTTCAAAGCTCCAGAATCGCTACAAAGTCGGCATCGAGCTTGACAAACCCAAGGTAGCTTTCCGCGAGACCATTCTCGGCACCGTCAAGGTACAGGGCAAGCACAAAAAGCAGTCCGGCGGACACGGTCAGTATGGCGACGTCACCATAGAGTTTTCACCTTCGGGCGACCTCGAGAGCTCTTATGTATTCGAAGAGCATATCGTAGGCGGCGTTGTTCCTAAAAACTACTTCCCCGCCGTTGAGAAAGGACTTCAGGAAATGGTCGAAAAGGGACCGCTGGCCGGATATCCCATTGTGGGCATGAAGGCCGACCTGGTCTTTGGTTCATACCATCCCGTTGACTCCTCCGAAATGGCGTTCAAACTTGCCGCTCACCTCGCTGTCAAGGCGGCTTTCGCCTCACCCGCGTCAAAGCCCGTCCTGCTCGAGCCGATTGCCTCTCTCAAAGTCACCGTTCCGGATAGATTCACCGGCGATGTCATGGGCGACCTCACAAAGCGCCGCGGCAGAGTTCTGGGTATGAACCCCGACCACAAGGGCAATACCATCATCGATGCCGACATCCCCATGAGCGAGCTGTTTGGCTACAATACAGACCTCATTGCCATGACGGGCGGACTGGGAGATTTCTCCTATGAGTTCGCGCGCTATGAGCAGGCGCCTTCGGACGTTCAGGAAAAGGAAATCGCAGAGCGCCAGGCCGCCATGAAAGAAGAATAAAACAAATTTGCTTAAATCATCAAGGAGACAGGGAGAGCTTCTCTGTCTCCTTTTTCACAAAATACGGAAGATTTCTTCCGGCGGAGGACGAAATGACACTTGACAAAATGCAGATAGATGAATTTATAGATTTGCTCGGAAGCAGTGAGCCCGCGCCCGGGGGAGGCGGAGCGGCCGCGCTTATGGCAGCGACGGGAGCCGCGCTCTCGGAGATGGTCTGTTCCATCACGATTAAAAACAAAAATTTTGAGTGGGCGGTGGAGAGCGTGACGGAACTGCAGTCGCGTTTCAAATCATATGAAAAAAAGTTTCTCGCGGGAATGGAAGAGGACCGGGAGGCTTTCCTTCAGGTCAGCCGCGCTTACAAGCTGCCTGCCGGAACCGACGGGGAAAAAGCTGCGAAAAAAAACGCGATTGCCGAAGCGCTCAAAATCGGCGTAAAGCCTCCGGCAAAGCTTATGCAGACAGCATTTGAAGCCATGAAGTTTACGGAGGCACTGCTCGGGATGACCGCCCCCTCGGTTGTCAGCGATATCGGAGTTGCCGCATGCAGCCTTCATTCCGCAATAAAAAGCGCCTGGCTTAACGTCCTTATTAATCTAAAAGGCTTTGAAGACGAAGAATCCGCAAAGCTTTATCGTACAGCCTGCGAGTATTATCTCAAAGAATCCGAAATCACCTGCGCCGAAATCATGGAAAAAGTCGAAGCCGCGATGTAGAGAAGTAGTTTATTTACCTACATAATGTTAAATCATACTTGACAGGTAACCAATTTGGTTATATATTATATTCGGTAACCAATTTGGTCACAGAACATATACGGGATTAAAGAAACGACATGAAGAATAATAATATCAAAAAACTACGTGCTATTACCGGACAGACACAAAAAGCATTTGCGGAGAATTACGGTATTCCGCTCAGCACTCTTCGCAAATGGGAACAGAACGAGTCTGCCCCGCCGGAGTACGTTGAAAAGCTCATCGCGCGCACTTTGCCTTCTGCTGATAATAATTTGATGGAAATAGACTGTTCTAGAGGGATTGTGTACTATTATGACCCTAATATGGGTACTCTCGCTGACGGAAAAGGAAACAGTATTCGTGTCTCGGAAGAAATCCTGAAGGTAAAAAAACAGAATCTTTCGATCTATGTCGAAGATCTTTTTTCGGATTATTACTCTATTGTTGAACGCTTTGAGCGTGACTGTCGCTACGATCAAACTGATTCTATTATCTGGACGAGGCTTCCGAAATGAAACGACAGGAAAAAGAATACTATCTTATGCACAAGGATATTCCCGTTTGTCTTATGGAGATTAGCGACGAGGGTATTGTTTCAAACGTCAGGAAAAACGCGGATGCATTTGAACACTTCCCTCCTGGCGGCCAGATGAACGATATGAAATTTCATGAATGGTGGAACGACCGTGCTATTCCAAAGACCAGACACGGAGCGAAGACCGCACTTGAGCGGCTCGGATACTCCTCTACAGGAAATGCACTTGTCAACAATCTCGCCCTGAGTCTTTCGGATTGTTACTGGATAAAACCGCGGTCAGAAAACCTTGCGTGGAAAGATGTCAGCCTTTTCACAAATCATTTTGTTGATACGTTCGGAGAGATTACTATTAATCTTGGCCATACGGTAGATATCAGGAATGAAACTCGCTTTAACTGCGCTACAACTCAGGGTGAATTGCAGAAAAAGTGGTGTATTGACGACACAGGGAAACGTTTTCTTGTGAAGGGGAACTATGGGGGCTCATATCAACAGAGTCTGAATGAGCTTTTTGCATCAAATCTTCACAGTCAGCAGGGCTTTGATAATTATACCGTGTATTACCTTACAAAGCTGAAAACTGAAGTTGACGAAGATGCGCTTGGCTGTTTCAGTTATTGTTTCTGTAATGAAAGTGTTGAAAGCATTTCCGCATGGGAGTTACTTCAGACTGTAAAGATCAGACAGAATGAGTCATTGTATTACCCTTTGAAAGATGTCTGTCTTGGGTTTGGTATGCCTGAGGAAGCGTTCGACAGTTTCATGGACTATCAGATAATGACAGATTTCCTTCTTTCAAATACAGATCGCCATATGAACAATATTTCCGTTTTGAGGGATCCTGATTCTCTGCGGCTTTTGGGATTTGCTCCAATATATGATTCCGGAAATTCAATGTTTTTTAATGCTTCATTTGAAACGTTGAAACATGCCGATATCAAGTCAATAAAAACTCATTCGTTTGTTGAAAGAGAAGTCAGGCTTCTTAGATACGTTGCAAATCGCAACTTAGTTGACCCGGACAAATCGGAAATGGATTTCAGTATCTATGAAAAAGATATCCCGGAACGCCGCGGCCGCATTCCATATCTGAAAAAAATCTATGACAAAAAGCTCAGGCTGCTGACAGAGTTTATCGGAGGTCAGGATATCTGGAAAGAGAAGTACCATAAATAGCTTAAGACAATATGCAGCAAAACCGCCCCTCCCTGGCCGGGAGGGGCGGTTGTCTATCAAGAGAAAAACTCAGGCCTTGTTCTCATCTGCGCAACCGCAAAGAATCAGAATCGCAGCCCGGCACCCGGCTTTGCGATAAGAGCCGTGTTAACGGGGACTCCTTTCTCTTAACAGCTCTACTGTATCAAAAAATTTAACAAAGTTAAAGCGGGCTTTTTGCGGGATAATCAGGCCGGAGATATATTGAAGAATCACCTGAAAAATGGTACAATTAACCGGTTATCATGGGCGCACAATGCGGCTCCTGATAACGGAATCATTCTTTAAAAAAGGAAGAGGATAAAATGAACTACAATTTCAAGCGTATCGAGCCGAAATGGCAGATGAAATGGGAAGAAAGCAAGGTCTTTAAGGCCGAAGACGAGAGCGCCAAAAAGAAATTCTACGGTCTGGTTGAATTTCCGTACCCTTCGGGGGCGGGTCTCCATGTGGGACACTGCAAAGCCTACCTCGGTCTCGACGCCATGTGCCGCATGCTGCGCATGCAGGATTACAACGTCCTGTTCCCCATCGGCTTTGACGCGTTCGGCCTCCCTGCGGAGAATTACGCCATAAAGACCGGCATTCACCCCAGAGTGGTTACGGATCAGAATATAAAGCATTTCACGGAGCAGATGAAAAAAGTCGGCTTCTCCTTTGACTGGGACAGGGTCATCGACACGACCGACCCCGATTATTACAAGTGGACTCAGTGGATATTCCTGAAGCTGTTCGAAAAGGGTCTGGTCTTCAAAGACAAGACTCTGGTCAATTACTGCCCTTCGTGCAAGGTCGTTCTTTCAAACGAGGACAGCCAGGGCGGAAAATGCGACATCTGCCACAGCGACGTCGTCCAGAAATCCAAGGACGTCTGGTATCTGCGCATTACCGAGTATGCTGACAGGCTCCTGACAGGGCTTGATACGGTCGAATTCCCTGAGCATATAAAGCAGCAGCAGATAAACTGGATCGGAAAATCCACCGGCGCTTTCGTGGATTTCACGCTCGAGATTGGCAGTGAAAAAGAAAAACTCACTGTCTACACCACGCGCCCCGACACCCTGTTCGGCGTCACCTTTATGGTGGTTGCGCCCGAGCATCCTCTGATAGAAAAATACGCCGCGCAGATCGTCAATATCGACGAAGTAAACGCCTACAAAAAAGAATGCGCTAAAAAGACTGAGTTTGAGCGCACGCAGCTTGTCAAGGACAAAACCGGCGTAAAGCTTTCCGGTATCGAGGCGGTCAACCCGGTAAACGGAAAGCACATCCCCGTTTTCATTGCGGATTACGTAATGATGGGCTACGGCACCGGCGCCATTATGGCTGTTCCCGCGCACGACCAGAGAGACTATGATTTCGCAAAAGCCTTCGGCGCGGACATCATCGAGGTCATCAAGGGCGGCGACATCAGCACCGAGGCTTACAGCGGCGACGGCGAAATGGTCAATTCAGATTTCCTTAACGGCTATACGAATAAAAAAGACTCCATCGCCCGCATGATAGAAGAACTCGAAAAAATGGGCATCGGCAAGGGCGGCGTCCAGTTTAAGATGAAAGACTGGGCCTTCAACCGCCAGAGATACTGGGGAGAGCCCATCCCTATCGTTCACTGCGAAAACTGCGGAAACGTGGCTGTGCCTTACGAAGAGCTTCCTCTGCGCCTGCCCGAGGTCGAAAATTTCCAGCCCGGTCAGGACGGCGAATCGCCTCTGGCAAAGCTTCCTGATTTCGTCAATTGCACCTGCCCGGGGTGCGGCAGACCCGCAAAGCGCGAAACCGACACCATGCCTCAGTGGGCGGGCTCGTCCTGGTACTTCCTCAGATACTGCGACCCTCACAACAGCGAGGCTTTCGCGGACAGGAAAAAACTCGACTACTGGATGCCTGTCGATCATTACAACGGCGGCATGGAGCACGTCACCAGACACCTTATTTACTCCAGATTCTGGCATCAGTTCCTTTACGATATAGGTCTGGTCGGCTGTCCGGAGCCTTACGCAAAGCGCTCCGCCCAGGGCCTGATTCTCGGCCCCGACGGTGAAAAAATGAGCAAATCCAGAGGAAACGTCGTGGATCCTCTGGACATCGTGGAGCAGTACGGCGCCGATACGCTGCGCACCTATGTCCTGTTTATGGGCGACTACGCGGCCTCGGCTCCCTGGAACGATTCCTCGCTCAAGGGCTGCCGCAAATTCCTCGACAGAGTCGCCGGACTGACAGACATTATGACGGACGGCGCGGAGCCTTCACTGGAATCCGGCCTGCACAAGACCATCAAAAAAGTCACTGAAGATATCCGTGTGATGAAATTCAATACCGCCATCGCCGCTCTGATGGGACTGATAAACGATATTTACGCCAAAGGCCGCATAGGAAAGCAGCAGCTTATTACCTTCATCAAGTTGACTTCGCCTTTCGCACCGCATATCTGCGAGGAAATGTATGAGCAGCTCGGCGGCGAAGGCTTTATTTCAAAGGCTCCATGGCCTGTATATGACGAGAAAAAGACCATCGACGCCACAGTCGAGATAGCCGTTCAGATTAACGGAAAGCTCAGAGGCACTATTACTCTCGCCAGAGACATCGACAAGGACGGCGCCATAGCCGCTGCAAAGGAAATGCTTGCGGATAAGCTCGCCGGAACGATAGTAAAAGAAATCTACGTCCCCGGCAGGATAGTCAATATCGTTGTAAAACCGTAAAACAGAAGAAATATGGAAAGCAAAAAGTACGAAGTAACCGGAATGAGCTGCGCTGCCTGCAGCGCCAGAGTCGAGAAGGCCGTCAGCGGCGTTCCCGGCGTTACTTCGTGCTCCGTCAGCCTGCTGACAAATTCCATGGCGGTCGAGGGCGGCGCCAATGACAATGAAATAATCAGCGCCGTCGAGGCTGCCGGCTACGGCGCAAAACCGATGAAGGACAGTGCTGAGGAGCAGCTTAGGGCCCTCACCGAAGGAAATCCCAAAAAGATCAAAAACAGGCTGATTATTTCGATTATTCTCCTGATCTTTGAAATGTATCTTTCCATGGGCGTTGCGATGCTGCACTGGCCCGTGCCGCCTTTCATTGACAGATTTGAAGTGATGTGGTGCGTCGTGGCTGCGCTCACGCTCGCAGTTTTGATTATCAACCGCCGCTTTTTCATAAACGGCTTTAAAGGACTGATACACCGCGCCCCCAATATGGATACGCTGGTCGCCATGGGCTCGTTTGCGTCATTTGCGTACAGCAGTGTGTTTCTCGTAAAGGCACTCGCCGCTGCGGACGCGATGTCCGAAATGAGTTATTACATGGACAACTTTTTCTTTGACTCCGCAGCGATGATTCTCGTGCTTATCACCGTGGGCAAGATGCTCGAAACGAGGTCAAAGGGTAAGACCACGGACGCGCTTAAGAGCCTGATGAAGCTCGCGCCCAAAACGGCCGTTATTCTGGACGATGAAACCGAAAAAGAAGTTCCCGTCGAAGCCGTAAAAGCAGGAGATATTTTTGTCGTCAAACCCGGCGGCTCCATCCCTGTGGACGGAATCGTCACCGAGGGTGAGAGCGCCGTAAACGAGGCAATGCTGACCGGAGAGAGTCTGCCTGTTGACAAAAAGCCCGGAGACGAGGTCAGTTCCGGAACTATCAACACCAGCGGATATATCAAGTGCCGCGCCTTGCGAGTCGGACGTGATACGGCTCTTTCACAGATTATCAAGCTTGTCAGTGACTCGGCTTCCACAAAAGCGCCCACCGCAAAGATTGCTGACAAGGTATCGGGAATATTTGTCCCCGTGGTCATCGGCATTGGGCTCGTGACCTTTGCCGTGTGGATGCTGCTCGGCGAGGAGATGGGCGTTGCTCTTGCCAGAGCCATTTCCGTGCTGGTGGTGAGCTGCCCGTGCGCACTCGGTCTGGCTACGCCTGTCGCCATCATGGTCGGAAACGGCGTGGCCGCAAAGAATCAGATACTTTTCAAAACCTCCGCTGCGCTCGAGGAGTGCGGCAGAATAGAAATAGTTGCCCTGGATAAGACAGGCACCGTGACTACAGGCGAGCCTGCAGTGACCGATATCGTCCCGGCAAACGGCGTTTCGGAAACAGAGCTGCTGTCGCTGGCCGTATCACTGGAGGCAGGCAGCGAGCATCCGCTGGCAAAGGCCGTGGTCGGATATGCTGATGAAAAAGGGATAAAGCCCGCTCCAACGACTGACTTTGCCGCCTTGAGCGGCAGCGGCGTGCGAGCGGCTGTATCGGGCAAAAGATCGTTTGGCGGAAACGCGGAATACATTGGGAGCACAATCTCCGACAAAGCTCTTCCCACTGCGGCGCTTGAAACCGGAAACAGGCTTTCCGGCGAGGGGAAGACACCTCTGTACTTTTCCTCTGACGGCAGATATATGGGAATGATAGCAGTGGCGGATGTCATAAAGGCGGACGCAAAGGAAGCGGTTCGCCAGCTCGGCAATATGGGCACCGCCGTCTGTATGCTGACGGGAGATAATGAGCGCACCGCAAAGGCTGTCGCCGGACGTGCCGGAATTAAGAACGTGGCAGCCGGAATCAAGCCGGACGAAAAGGCAAAGCTCATCGGACAACTGAAAAAGTACGGAAAGACTGCCATGGCAGGCGACGGAATTAACGATGCGCCCGCGCTTACAATTGCTGACGTCGGCATCGCGATAGGTGCCGGAACCGATGTGGCTATCGACGCCGCGAGCGTGGTTCTGATGAAGAGCAGCCCGCTCGATATAGCGGCGGCCGTCAGGCTCAGCAGAAAAACGCTGCGCATAATCCATCAGAATCTTTTCTGGGCCTTTTGCTACAATCTGATTGGAATCCCGCTGGCCGCCGGAGTTTTTATCCCGATTAACGGCTGGATGCTGACGCCCATGTTCGGCGCTGCCGCAATGAGCATTTCCAGCTTTCTCGTTGTGTCAAACGCCCTGCGCATCGGAGCGGGAAGCATCTACGACGGCAGACGCGATAAAATACGCAAAGCTGTGATTGAAAGAATCGATTTAAATGTGCCTTCGGGCGCAGAAGATAAAGAGGAAAAAACCATGACGAAAACAGTTACGATAGAAGGTATGATGTGCACGCATTGCTCGGGACATGTCCGTGACGCACTTACCTCGCTGGACGGCGTTGAGAGTGCAGAAGTCAGCCACGAAACCGGAAAGGCCGTCATCAGTCTCTCGGCGGAGGTGGAAGCGGCTCAGATTCAGAAAGCCGTTGAGGATGCGGGATACAAGTTTATCAGCATGGAGTAAAATGAAGCTAAGAAGCGTTTACAGTAAAATACTGCCTGCTTTGATTTTCGCGCTGCTGACCTCGGCTTTTTCGGCCTGCGGTTTTTCGGAGGATGAAACGGCGGCCAGACCGGCTCAGGTGGACGAGAGCGTGGATGACATCAGCGTGGGCGAATCTTCGACTGCGCCGACGCTCCCCGAGGCCGGAGTAAACATCGGCGGAAGGAGCATTGACAATCCGAAGCTTTTTTATTCAAAGGCCAGAGAGACGGCAGACGCCCTTGACGCGAGAGAGTTTCGCTCCATCGTTTACACAAAAGCGGGCACCGGAGACAATTCCGTTACGGAGTCCGTCAATATGCACGTGACAGTCAGCGGAGAAAGCACGGAAAAACCGCTGCTCCACGCAAAGGGCAATGTCAAATCCGGAAACGAGGTGGTTCCGCTCGAGATTTATTTTTCGGATGGCATTATGTATTCGTCCGGCAAGGCGGGCAGCATAAAAACGCCCGCAACCTTTGAGGAAACAATCTCCCAGGTGGACGTGCTTTATGAACTGAAGCAGGCCATGACCCCGGATACAATAACGGAAATCGAGTGCAGCGAAAACGCTGACGGCACCGTAGTCATATCGCTTTGTTTTGAAACGGAGCTGGGCGGACACAGCGTCAGCGGAACGGACGAGCTGCTGGTAAACGCAAATGGCATCATCATTTCAGAAGGAATTTCACTCAGCAGCGGCGGAGACGGCACACTGCCCGTGGGTCAGAGCGTGGAATATTTGCTCATCACCTACGGAGAGGACGTAGCGCCGATAAAACTGCCTGACTTTTCAAAGTATTAAGGACTCGTTATGCAGCATTTTTTTGTAGAACCGATTCCGGCGGAGCCAAAGGAAATCCGCGTTTTCGGTGGAGATTTCAACCACATAAAAAATGTTCTCCGAATGAAAAAGGGAGAAAAAGCTGTTTTGAGTGATGAGTGCGGCGGGGTGTATCTGTGCGCTCTGGCCGGTTTTAACGAAAACGAGGCTGTTTTTGAGGTGATGGAACCCGCAAGGGAAAACGAGCTTCGTACGCCCGTTACTCTGTACCAGGGACTGCCAAAGGCTGACAAGCTGGAGCAGATTATTCAAAAGGCCGTGGAGCTGGGAGCGTACCGCATCGTGCCTGTCGAGATGAAAAGATCCGTGGTAAAGTCCGATCCAAAAAAAGCGGAGGCAAAAACGCGCCGGCGTCAGACCATAGCCGAGGCCGCAGCAAAACAATCCGGCAGGGCGGTGATTCCGCAGGTTTCGGAGCCTGTCTCATTCGCGGAGGCGCTGGCTGACGCTGCGGGCACGCAGATCATGCTGCCGTATGAATCGGCAGAGGGAATCGCATCGCTTTACGGATTTCTTGACAGCATAGAAACCGGAAAAGGCATATCCGTCTTTATCGGCCCGGAGGGCGGCTTTGACCCGGCAGAGATACAAGGAGCGCAGAGGGCAGGAGCGGTTATCGTTTCACTCGGAAAGCGTATTCTTCGCACGGAAACGGCGGCTTTGACCGCACTGTCCGTGCTGATGACAAAACTGGAATTATTAGAAGCATAATAATGGAAGTATATCTGGACAATTCCGCAACCACAAAGGTATACCCCGCCGCTGCAGACGCGGCTCTGCGCGTAATGCGGGAAACCTTTGCCAATCCGTCCTCAAAGCACAGGGCGGGTTTTCTCGCGGAGCGCGAGCTGAAAGAAGCGGCAAAAATCATAGCGGGCAGCCTTCACTGTTCCGAAAAAGAACTGATTTTCACATCGGGCGGAACCGAGTCCGACAATATGGCGATATTCGGAACTGCCGCATCACGAGCCAGAAAAGGCAGACATTTTATCACCACGGGCATAGAGCACCCCGCGGTGCTGATGCCTTTTGCGGAGCTTGAAAAGCAGGGCTGCGAGGTGACTTATCTGCCGGTCAGCAGCGAGGGATTAGTCAGCGTAGAAAGCGTAAAAAATGCCCTGCGTCCCGATACCGTACTGGTTTCCGTGATGATGGTAAATAACGAGACGGGCAGCCGCCAGCCGGTGGAAGAGATAGGTACAATGCTTAAGAAAGAAGCGCCTGATGTGTATTTTCACGTAGACGCCGTCCAGGGCTTCGGAAAATACAGAATTAAACCCGCAGTCTGCGGTATCGATATGCTTTCCGTGAGCGCGCACAAGATTCACGGGCCGAAGGGCATCGGGCTTCTCTATGTCAGAAACGGCGTGCGCGTAAGCCCTCTTCTGTACGGAGGCGGCCAGCAGCGCGACCTGCGCCCCGGCACGGAAAACGTACCCGGCATAGCTGCCATGGCAGCGGCGGTTTCGGATATTTATAGCGATTTTGATAACAAAATCAGACGTGAATACAATCTCAAAAAACGTCTGACAGAGGGGCTTCTTTCGATGGAAGGCGTTACGGTTAACGGACAGAGCCTGCCGGCTGGTGCGCCGCACATAGTCAGCGCTTCTTTCGAGGGAATAAAGAGCGAGGTGCTTCTGCATGCACTGGAAGAACGCGGTATCTATGTTTCGTCCGGCTCGGCCTGCGCGAGCAACCATCCCGGCCTGAGCGGTACGCTTAAGGCCATGGGCCTTACGGACGCGGCGATAAACGGCACGATTCGCTTCAGCCTCTGCGCCGACAATAACGAAGAAGAGATAGATTACACGCTGAACGCACTCGGGGAGCTCCTTCCGGCGCTCAGAAGATTTGTGAGGAAATAAAAATGCGATACGACGCTTTCTTAATTAAATACGCCGAAATAGGCATAAAAGGCAAAAACAGGCACGTCTTTGAAGACATGCTTGTTTCGCGTATTAACAATGCCATTCATCCGCTAAGCGGCAGCTTTCACATCCGCAAAACCTCCGGCAGAATATATGTGCTGCCCGAGGGCGAATATGATACCGACGAAATCATTTCCGCACTTCAAAAGGTCTTTGGCATAGCCGCCATCTGCCCCGTAGTTCAGGTAAAGGACGAGGGCTTTGAAAAGCTCAAAGCTGATGTTGTGGCCTTTGTGGACGCCGCTTTTGTCGAAAAGAATTTCTCTTTCAAGGTCATGTGCCGCCGCACCAGAAAGAATTACCCTCTGGACTCCATGGAAATGGCGGCGGATCTCGGAGAGGCGCTGCTGGACGCTTTTCCGGAGCTTACCGTGAACGTTCACGAGCCTGACGAGTTTATTTACGTAGAAGTACGCGATACTGAAATCAATATCTACAGCGAGGGCGTCGCAGGTCCGGGCGGCATGCCCGTGGGCTCTAACGGAACATCCATGTTGTTGCTTTCCGGCGGAATCGACAGTCCTGTGGCCGGCTGGATGTGCGCAAAGAGAGGTGTTGCTCTGGAGGCGGTTTATTTTCACGCCCCGCCCTACACCAGCGACCGGGCAAAGCAGAAGGTGGTCGATCTGGCGCGTATCGTGTCCGCATACAGCGGCAGAATAAAGCTGCACGTAGTCAATTTCACCGATATACAGCTGGCGATTTATGAGAAATGCCCGCATGAGGAGCTGACTATCATCATGCGCCGCTATATGATGCGGATTGCGGAGATACTGGCGCGGCGCGACGGCTGTCAGGCGCTTATCACGGGAGAAAGCATCGGCCAGGTCGCTTCCCAGACGGTGCAGAGCCTGATGTGCACAAACGAGGTCTGCGAGCTGCCCGTTTTCCGCCCGCTCATAGCCTTTGACAAGATGGACATAGTGGAAATCTCCAAAAAAATCGGCGCATACGAAACATCGATACAGCCGTTCGAGGACTGCTGCACTATTTTTGTCGCAAAGCACCCTGTCACAAAGCCGAGGCTCGACGTCATAAAACGCTCCGAAGCCAGGCTGGGGCAGGAGATTGATGAAATGGTGGAAAAGGCGATAGAAGAGGCGGAGATTATCGAGGTTTTTCCGGAATAAAAAACCGCCCCTGTCGTCCGGGACGGTCTGCAAAAATCCGTGATCGTTATTCTACGATGTAGGGCGCGAGAGCCGCGATGACCTCGTCAGCCTCCTCGTCGGAATGGATGGCCAGTTCGATGGGCTTTGAGAGATCCAGACTGAAAATACCCATAATGGATTTTGCGTCAATAACGTATCTGCCGGAAACCAGATCAAAATCACCGTCATAGCGGGCGATCAGGTTTACGAAATTTTTTACTTTGTCGATTGCTCCGAGATTGATTTTTACGGTACGCATAGCGGCTCCTTTCAATGTTTTTCTTTTATAATGATAATGTTACGCGGATGAAATGTCAAGCAGGGGAATAAAAGGCTGAATGAAAAAGATCGCTTTTCACAATTTGGGCTGCAAGGTCAATGCTTACGAGACAAACGCCATGATAAGGCAGTTTGAAGAGCATGGCTTTGAGATAGTGCCTTTTGATGAAAAGGCCGATATTTACGTGGTCAATACCTGCACGGTAACGAGCATTGCCGACAAAAAATCCCGCCAGATGCTTCACCGCGCAAAAAGACTTAATCCCGATGCTGCGGTGGTGGCGGTGGGGTGCTACGTTCAGGCGGATGCGCAGAGGGCACTCTCTGACGAGGCCATAGATATAGTTATAGGAAATGATTTAAAGCACAGGGCTTTTGAACTTATCACGGCAGGCGAAAGTGGATGCGTGGACATTGGTTCCGGGAGAGATTACGAAACGCTCAGCGCCGGCACGGACGAATCCCGCGTCAGGGCGTTTGTTAAGATTCAGGACGGCTGCAACCAGTTTTGCAGTTATTGCCTCATTCCGTACGTGCGCGGCAGAATCAGGAGCGCCGACAGGGAGAGCGTACTAAGAGACGTCAGAGAACTGACTGCCCGCGGCATAAAAGAAATCGTGCTGACGGGCATACACATTTCCTCTTACGGAACTGAAAACGGAGGAGAGTGGGGGACGCCGCTTCTGAACCTGATAAAAGCTGTCTCCGAGGAGCTGCCGGACGGACGCGTCAGGCTGGGCTCGCTGGAACCCCGGATAGTTACTCCGGAATTTGTCGCCGGTCTGAAATCCGTGCCTAATCTCTGCCCTCATTTTCACCTGTCGCTCCAGAGCGGCTGCGATGAAACGCTGCGACGGATGAACAGGCATTACACCGCGGAAGAATATGCCGCTGCGGTGGAGCTGCTGCGCTCTGAATTTGAGCACCCGGCCATAACCACCGACGTGATAGTGGGCTTCCCCGGAGAAACGGATGAGGAATTTGAAACCACCCGCCGTTTTCTCGAAAAGATCAATCTTTACGAGCTGCACGTGTTCAAATATTCCGTCAGGCAGGGCACCCGTGCAGAAATGCTTCCCGGGCGCATAGACCCCGCCACGGCCGAGAAGCGCAGCAATATCCTGCTGAAGCTTTCCGCCGCCGGGAAGGCCGGTTTTGAAGAATACTACAGGGGACGCCGCACCGTCATCCTCGCAGAAGAGGAGCTTTCGGTCCGCGGCGAGAGACTGCTCACCGGCTATAATCCCGAGTATGTCCGCTTTGACATCCCTGCCGCCGGCCACAAGGTAGGAGATTTTGTGGAGATATTTTAGGGACAACCCCCTTTTCCGCCGTCCGGAGAAAACGGTCTCTGATTCTCATTTTTTCTCCGAATTCCGGAGAAAACCGCTTTGATTTTTTATTTTTTCTCCATTATCCGGAGAAAACCGCCTCTGATTCTCATTTTTTCTCCGAATTCCGGAGAAAACCGCCTCTGATTCTCATTTTTTCTCCGAATACCGGAGAAAAACGCCCTGGATTCTCATCTTTTCTCCGAATACCGGAGAAAAACGCTTTGATTTTTTATTTTTTCTCCATTATCCGGAGAAAACCGCTTCCGCACTAAAGATCGTGCATTCCTCTGTGTTTTTATGTACAATATGGGGTAGTCATTTTTTTGAGGAGTACAATATGTCAGAAAAAACAGTAAGAGTCGCTCTGGACGCCATGGGCGGAGACAACGCCCCGGACGCCCCGATAGACGGCGCACTTCTTGCACTCACGCGGTCCGACGAAATCAGCATAATGCTTGTCGGGCGCGAGGACGATATCAGGCGCAGTCTTTCCGGCAAAGAATACGACGATAGCCGCATCACCATTGTAAACGCCGCAGAAGTTATCGAGATGGCGGAGCATCCCGTAAACGCCATCCGCCGCAAAAAGGATTCGTCCATAGTGGTGGGTCTGAACCTCGTAAAAGACGGGCAGGCCGATATTTTCGTTTCGGCCGGTAGTACGGGCGCGGTTCTGGTGGGCGGTCAGCTCATTACCGGCAGGATAAAGGGCGTGGACAGAGCTCCGATAGCGGCGGTCTATCCCACGACCTCCGGCGGCGCGGTGCTGATAGACAGCGGCGCCAATATGGATCCCCGCGTCAAGAACATCCGCCAGTACGCTGTTATGGGCAGCATCTATGCCCGCGAAGTTATGGGAATCCAAAACCCCACCGTCGGACTGCTCAATATCGGCGCAGAAGAAGAAAAGGGCAACGCCTTTTACATCGAGGCGCACAAGGCGCTTAAAGAGACTCCCGGCATAAACTTCACCGGAAATATCGAAGCGCGCGACTTTCCCATGGGCAAGGTCGACGTGGTCGTCTGCGATGCTTTCACCGGGAACATTGTCCTGAAAACCCTCGAGGGAACCGCAAAAGCGCTCCTTGGCATGGTAAAGCAGGGACTGATGAGCTCTCTTCGTTCAAAAATAGGCGGGCTGCTCATAAAACCCGCACTAAAAGGCACGCTCAAAAAAATGGATGCCAGCGAATACGGCGGTGCGCCGCTTCTGGGTCTGAAAGGTCTTGTGGTAAAAACGCACGGCAGCGCCACCGCAAAGGAGGTCTGCAACACTCTGCTGCAGTGCCCTTCATTTGTAAACAACAATATAGTCGAAAAAATTACGGCCTCGCTCGCTGAACTGGAAGAGAACGAGCCGCAGGAATAAACACTGGTACTGCGGTACCGGACAGGAGATATTATGGATCTGAAACTTATGCAGGAAATCGTGGCGGAAGTTCTGGACATCGATCCCGCGGAAGTCACCACGGACAAGAATTTCGAAAAAGATCTCGGAGCAAATTCGCTTGACAGAGTCGAAATAGTTATGAAGCTTGAGGACGAGCTGGGCGTGCAGGTCCCGGACGAGGACCTCGAGGGCATCGTAACTGTGGGTGACGCCGTCGCAAAACTTGAAAAGCTTCTTTGACGGGAAACAAGATAATGGATTACGCTGAATTTCAGGAGCGGCTTGGCTATCATTTCAGGGATGAAGGCCTGCTTACTCTTGCGCTTACGCACAGTTCCTATACGAATGAGCACAAGATGAATCATGCGCAGTGCAACGAGCGCATCGAGTTTCTCGGTGACGCCGTGCTGGAGCTTGCCAGCTCTGATTTCCTCTACAGGCAAAGCGGCCAGAAGGACGAGGGCGAGATGACAAAGACCCGTGCGAGCCTTGTCTGCGAGCCGGCTCTGGCAGAGGTGGCCAGACAGTTAAGCCTCGGCGGGCTCATTCTCATGGGAAAGGGCGAAGACGCCGCAGGCGGCAGGACGCGCGACTCCATCCTCTCGGATGCGCTGGAGTCCGTGATTGGCGCGATATATCTGGACGGTGGTTTTACTAACGCAAAAGAATTCGTGTTCAGACACATCATGCGGGATTTTGAAAACCGCAGACTCTTTTACGATAGTAAAACTATTCTGCAGGAAACGGTTCAGGGAAACGGCATGGGGGATATCCGCTATGAACTTCTCTCGACCGAAGGGCCTGACCATGACCGCACCTTCGTTTCCGCCGTGTTCGTCGGCGGACGGCAGATGGGGCAGGGCTCGGGCCATTCCAAAAAGCTATCCGAGCAGCAGGCAGCGTATCGCGCCCTTCTGAAAATCAACAAAAAAGACAATTAACAGGAGAGTATTATGTACCTGAAAAAAATAGAAGCGCAGGGCTTTAAATCCTTTGCGAACAAGACAGTCCTGGAGTTTAATCCCGGCATCATGGGAATAGTCGGACCAAACGGCAGCGGCAAGAGCAACGTCGTTGACGCCGTCAGATGGGTGCTGGGCGAGCAGAGCGCAAAGCAGCTCCGCGGTAGCAACATGCAGGACGTCATTTTCGCAGGGACAGCCAGCCGCAAGCCCCAGGGCTACGCTTATGTCACTCTTACCATCGACAACGGCGACCACGCTCTGAGCATGGATTACGAAGATATTATCATCACCAGGCGCGTTTACCGCTCGGGTGAGAGCGAGTATCTGATAAACGGCAATACCTGCCGTCTGCGCGACATAAACGAGCTTTTCTACGACACGGGCGTCGGCAAGGAAGGCTATTCCATCATCGGACAGGGTCAGATAGACAAAATCCTCAGCACCAAGCCTGAAGACCGCCGCGAGCTTTTTGACGAGGCTGCCGGCATAGTCAAATTCAAAAAGCGCAAAGATATTTCCCTCAAAAAGTTAGAGACGGAGCAGAACAACCTGCTCAGAGTCACGGACGTTCTGAATGAGCTCGAAAAGCAGATAGGTCCCATCAGACAGCAGGCTGCCACCGCCAGAACGTACCTGAAACTCCGCGACGAATTAAAAGTCTACGAGGTGGGCGCTTTTTACCGCGAATCCGAAGAACTCAGAAAACGTCTCGCAAGCGCTACCGAAAAGCTGGAAATAGCAAAGGCCGATTACGAGCAGGCCAGCGGCGCGGCCAGTGAGCTTACGCGCAAATACGAAGAGGTCAGCGGACAGAGAGACACGCTGGACAAACAGATAGAAGAAGACCGCGAAGTGCTTTCCGCGGTTAATGTCGAAAAGGAAAACCTCGAAGGCCGGATTCGCGTTCTCGAAGAACAGGTGGGCACGCTCAAATCCGCCGAGGCTGAGCTGAAGGAGCGCCTGGCCGTCCTCGACAAAAAGCGCCGTGTGATTGCTGCTGAAAAAGAAGGCTTTACCGCCGAAAAGGGCGAGATAAATGACAAAATCGATGCAGCCTATGACGCCATAGCCGCTGCCGAAAAAGAAATAGAAGATCAAAACGACGTCATCCGTCTCAAGGAACACGAGCTGGAAATCATGCAGAACGACTTCATGGAAGAGCTCAAAACAAAGGCCGATATCACAGCGGACTCACAGGGAATCGCCGTCAGAATCGAGCAGGCGGAGCTTCGCAAAAATGAGCTGAGCAAGTCCCTCGAAGCCCTCAAAGAAAAAGACAGCGAAACCCGTCAGCAGCTAAAAACCATTGCTGAGCAGCTTTCCTCCGTCAAAAAGATCTTGTCCGAAAAGGAATCGGAGATAAGAACAAAGTCCGAAAAGCAGGCTTCCCTCACGAAAAAAGCTACTGAATGTGAGCAGGAGCTGGCTGCAAAGGTTTCTGCCTACAACGTAGCGGCTTCCAGAGTGGAATCTCTCAGAAACATGGCGGAGCGCTACGACGGCTACGGCGAAAGTATAAAGCACGTCATGAACGCCCGCGCCTCAAAAGACGCCGTAAGGGGCGTTGTGGCGGACATTATCAGCGTCGATAAAAAATACGAGGTTGCCATAGAAACCGCTCTCGGCGGTCATATCCAGAATGTCGTCACAAAGGACGAACGCACCGCGAAGGATATGATTGAATATCTGAAGAGAGAAAAACTCGGCAGAGTCACGTTCCTTCCGATGGATGCGGTAAAAGGCAACGATAACATTGACACGAGGGCACTTGCCGAGCCCGGAATCATTGACACGGCCGACAACCTGGTCAAATACGACCCGCAGTACAAGGGCATTGTAGCAAGGCTCCTCAGGAGGATTTTTGTGGCGGAGGACGTCGCAAAAGCTCTGGCAGTCGCCAAAAAATACAATTACAGACTGCATATTGTGACGCCGCAGGGCGAATATCTGGCTCCCGGCGGTTCTATCACTGGCGGAGCGTTCAGAAATACGTCAAACCTCCTCTCGCGCAAAAGAGAGCTGGAAACCCTCGAAAAGGAGCTTTCGACGCTTGCCGCAGAGGGAGAGGCCTTAAAGGGAACTGTTTCTTCGCTGCATGAGGACTGCGAATCGCTTTCGGCTGTTATTGAAGAATTGACGCAGGCGCGGAACGCGGCCGGAATCCGCGAGGCGGCTCTCACCGCGCAGCAGGAAACGGCGGAGGCGGAAAAACTCCGCGTGGAGGCCGAAATAACCGAAAAACTGGCGCAGAATGAAGAGTTGCTGGCGGTTATTGCAGGCCTGTCCGAAAAAGCCGCAGAGGGCGAAAACGCCGCAAAAGAGGCCGAAGAGGCCGAAAGCCGCCGCATGAGCGAAACCCAGGCGCTCGCGCAGGTCATTGACGGCGAGAGAGAAAAACTGAAAGAGCTTGGCGAAAAGCTCACCGCTCTGCGCCTTGAGCTTTCAAAAGCAGAGGAACGCGACAGCTTCCTCATTGAAAACATCAATCGCATAAACAACGAGCTCGAAGCAATCGACGATGAAAAGCGCGAGCTTCTTATGAAATCGGATCCGGAGGGACTCGCCGCACTCGCAAAAGAGCGTGAAAAGGACAAGCTTCTTCGCAGGACAGCGGAACTCGGAGATCAGGCCACAGAATTGTCCGCCAAGGTCGCGGAAAACACCTCAAAGAGAGATGAGCTTTCCGCCGCCCAGCGCAGCCTGCTGGCTGAAAAAGATGAGAGCACAGAACGTGCCGCCAAGCTGGACAAGGATATGCTCAGGCTTTCAAATCAGCAGGAGCGAATAAATGAGCAGATTGAAGCCCAGGCGAAATATCTATGGGACGAATATGAAATGACGCCCATTGAGGCCGAGGCGCAGAAATACGAGGGCTCGGAGAGTCTTTCGCAGCTTCGCGCGGCCATTTCCGAGTGCAAAAACGCCATCAAAGAGCTGGGCCCGGTCAATGTCAACGCCATCGAAGAAGAAAAAGAAGTGGGGGAGAGATACGAATTCCTTTCTGCTCAGCATGAAGATCTCGTCAAAGCCAGAGACAGCATTCTGGAAGTTATAAAAGAACTCGAAGCCGGCATGAAAAAGCAGTTCGAGGAAAAATTTGCCGCGATAAAGACAGAATTTGACAAGGTCTTCAAGGAACTCTTCGGCGGCGGACAGGGCACGATAGAGCTCGTTCCCGAGCCCGACGGCGACATGCTTAAAGCAGGCGTTTCCATAATCGCACAGCCCCCGGGCAAAAAGCTCCAGAACATGCTGCAGCTCTCCGGCGGTGAAAAAGCGCTGACGGCCATCGCGCTGATTTTCGCCATTCAGAACCTGAAGCCCTCGCCTTTCTGTCTGCTGGACGAAATCGAGGCCGCGCTGGACGAAACCAACGTCGCCAGATTTGCCGACTACCTCGAGAGACTCAAGACCACCACGCAGCTTATTACCATCACCCACCGCCGCGGCACGATGGAAGCGGCAGACAAGCTCTACGGCATCACGATGCAGGAAAAGGGCATCAGCACACTTGTCTCCGTAAACCTGACGGATGCGCAGGACAAATACAGCGAAGAAAAAGAGAAGAAATAAACTATGGCGATAGGATTATTCAAAAAAATAAAAGGCCTCTTCGGGATGGAGGTGCTGGACGATGATTTTTACGACGAGCTTGAAGAAACACTGATTCTGGCTGACGTAGGCGTAAAGACCACCGAAGAGCTTATGGACAGTCTGCATGACGCTGAGGACGAAAAAATCATTAAGACCCCGGCAGACTGCAAGCAGTTTCTGATAGATTTTCTAAAGAAAAAAATGACGCCCTCGGACAGAGCCTATGATTTTGAAAATAAAAAAACCGTGATTCTGGTCGTGGGAGTCAACGGCGTGGGAAAGACCACCAGCATCGGAAAGCTGGCCGCTCATTACAAAAGCCGTGGCAAAAAGGTCATTCTCGCAGCCGCCGACACCTTCAGGGCCGGCGCTACGGAGCAGCTTCAGCTCTGGGCCGACCGCACCGGTGTGCGCATCATAGCGCAGGGAGACGGAGCGGACCCCGCCGCCGTGGTCTTTGATGCGGTCGCAGCCGCAAAGGCTTCCGGAGCCGATATCCTGATCTGCGATACCGCAGGCAGACTCCATAACAAAAAGAATCTGATGAACGAGCTGGCAAAGATTTACCGCGTGCTGGAGCGCGAATATTCCGAGGCACACCTTGAAACGCTATTGGTTTTGGACTCCACCACAGGCCAGAATGCCGTCAATCAGGCGGCCGAATTTTCCGCCGTAACAGAGATAAACGGCATTATTCTTTCAAAGACGGACGGCACTGCGAAGGGCGGAATTGCCATAGCGATAGAAAGCGAACTGGGAATACCGGTAAAATACGTCGGCACAGGCGAAAAAGCAGGCGACATCGCGGCTTTTGACGCTTCGAAGTATATAGACGAAATTTTTGAGTGAGGTGTGACAAAATGATTATTGGATTCGGTTGCGATCACGCAGGTCTTGAATTAAAAAAAGAGCTTATGGAATATCTTGCCTCAAAGGGGCACGAGTGCATAGACTATTCGCCTCTTAAAGAAGGCGAAAAATCCGATTATCCCATCGCCGGCAGAGCCGTGGGCGAAGCCGTTGCGGCGGGAGAGGTGGAAAAAGGCGTTCTGGTCTGCGGAACCGGCATCGGCATTTCGCTGACCGCAAATAAAGTTCCGGGAGTTCGCGCTGCCGTCTGCTCCGAGCCGTTTTCCGCCCGGATGTCGGTCTGCCACAACGACGCAAACATCATCGCTGTCGGCGCCAGAGTGATAGGCGTCGAGCTGGCAAAGATGATTGTGGACGAATTCTTCTCGGCCGGGTTCGAGGGCGGACGCCATCAGACCAGAGTCGATATGATAAAAGCAACAGAGGACAATTATTCCAAATACAGCTTTTAAGCGAAACATTTTGAAAGGAGAAGCGCCGTGATTTATCTGAATCAAAAAGATTATCCCGATACCCCTTACAGAACCCGCACGGACACGCCGGAGGACGAATACGGCATTAACAGCACCGTCAGCACCAGCGGATGCGGGCTTTGCTGTGCGGTTATGACCGCTCACAGGTTGCTGGGTCCTTGCAGCTTTGAGCTGAAGGATGCGATAAAGCTCGCTTATGACACAGGTGCCAATCACAAAACCGGAACCGATTTTGCCATATACGCGCCCGCTTTTGCACAGAAAGTCGGACTGGAGATGGTTCGAACTTCTGACTTTGAACGGATGAAAAAGTGCCTGCGCACTGGCGGATGTGTCATCGCACACGTCAGAACTCATCCGGACGGCAGTATGGCCACATTCACAAAGAAGGGGCATTATATCACCATTATTAATGAAGAACGCGACGGCAGATTCGCCGTGCTGGATCCGTCTTATGAAGAGGGAAAATACGACATTCCCGAACGCGCCGGCAAGATCGAGATGAAAGGGCTGGTAGCGCTCTGCTCGCAGGAAACTCTGGCCGCCGATATCGAATGGTCGCTGGAGGAAGACAGGGGCTTTTATCTTTTCTGGAGAAAATAAATGAAAACTAAAAAACTGGTTATACTTGCTATGCTCGCAGCGATAGCGTATTTATCAATGCTGCTTATCAAGATACCGATAGTCGCCACGGCGTCCTATCTGAAATATGAGCCGAAGGACGTGATAATCACTCTCGCCGGCTTTATGTTCGGACCGCTTTCGGCGCTCATCTGCTCGGTTGTGGTTTGCCTGATCGAGGCTCTCACCGTGGGTTCTACAGGTTGGATAGGCGCGGTGATGGATTTTGTTGCCACGGCGTCCTTCGCCTGCACTGCGGCGCTCTTTTACAAGAGCAGACGCACGCTGGGCCGCGCCGTTGTCGGACTTATATCCGGCGTGTGTGTTATGACCGTTATGATGCTGCTCTGGAATTATTTCCTGACGCCGATTTATACGGGATATCCGCGCGAGGCTGTGTCTGCCATGCTTCCCACCGTATTTCTGCCTTTTAATCTTATAAAGGGCGCCATCAATGCCTCGCTGGTCATGCTGCTTTACAAGCCGCTGGTAATCACGCTTCGCAGGGCAGATTTGATACCGCTCTCGGCCTCCGCCGGATCCGGCTCAGAAAACCGCTACGGGCGCGTAAGTCTTGCGGTTCTGCTCGGTTCCGCCGCCGTGCTGGCCGTTTCAGTTCTTTTTGCGATGTGGCTGGCCGGGGTGTTCTGAGACAGCGTCCGACCGCATTTTATTCAGAGAAAATGGAGTGAGGGTAGACAACATTGTTTTATATCAGATCATTAAGCCAATTCTGCGAAAGCAACGCGATAGACGACGCAAAACGCAACGAAGGACTGACGACGCCGGACATATCGGCAAAAACTCCGTAATAGGCGCGGGCAGCATTGTCACGCGCGACATTCCGGAGAACGTTCTGGCAGTCGGAAGCCCCTGCCACGTTGTCAGAGAAATAGGCGCCCGCGACCGCGAGTTTTATTCCCACTGGGACGACAGGATTGACTGGGATAATCTTAAAGGGATATGTGAGGCAAAAAGCAGCCTTCCAATATTTAACTGACCTATGACTAAAATTGATTCAAGAGAATTCGGCCGGACAAAAGACGGCCAAAAAGTAACAGCTTTTGAAATGAGCAGCGGGGGCGGTATGCGCGTCCGCATTCTCGATTTAGGCGCCACGGTGCAGAGCATTTTCGTGCCGGACCGTGACGGTGAGCTTAGAGACGTGGTTCTCGGATACGACGACCCCGTCTCCTATGAGAACGGCACGTGCTTTTACGGCGCGGTCGTGGGCAGGTGCGCCAACAGAATAGGAAACGCGCGTTTTGTCCTCGACGGCAGGGAATATCAGCTTGAAAAAAGCCCCGGCGAAAGCAACCACGTCCACGGGATTTTTTATAAGAAAATGTTCGAGGCGTCCACTGAAGACGGGGTGCTGGTACTGCGGTATTTCAGCCCCGACATGGAAGAGGGCTTCCCCGGCAATCTCAGCGTCGAGGTCAGATATTCTCTGACCGAAGATAATGCGTTGGAGATTTTATACAAGGCAGAGACTGACGCGCCTACCGTGCTCAATCTCACCAATCACACCTATTTCAATCTCGACGGACAGGACGGCTCCACGATATTCGACCACAAGGTAAAACTGAACAGCAGCCGTTTCACGGAATACGCCGAGTCCTTCTCTCAAACCGGGAACATCATTTCTGTAGACAATACGCCGCTTGATTTCAGAAAAGAGCAGAGCATAGGAGCCCGCTTCGACGATGATTACCCGCAGCTCAGACTGTGCACGGGCTACGACCACAATATGATTCTCGATGGAAAGGAAGGCGAGCTAAAGCCCGCCGGCACCGCGAGAAGCGAAAAGAGCGGCATCTTTGTAGAGGCCTTCACCACCGAACCCGCCATCCATTTCTATTCCGGAAACTATATGCACTTCGACCCCGTTCCCTGCGGGAAAAACGGCATCCGCTACCCCAAAAACGGCGGCCTGTGCTTCGAAGCGCAGCACTACCCAGACTCAATCAACCACCCCGCATTCCCCACCACCATCCTCCGCCCGGACGAAGTATACAGGCAGAGGACGATTTATAGGGTGGGAGTAGATGAGGATTAAATATTATTCGTCTTGTTTTATTCTTGGTATTCTATTATTTGTCAGCTGCCATCTGTTAAATATTTCACCCCCCCTGATTTAACAGAACTGCCAGCAGGGCGAAGCGACGAGCGAACTGCAGCGCAGATCAATCAGTGAGCAGACGACGGGCAGAGCAGCAGGCAGGCGTCCGATGACTGCAATTAGTGAAGTTACAGCAAAAGGTGAAAACCAATACTGCGACATTGACTGCTCATCTGCCTTGCAGGGGATAAAAGATTTTATTCATAAAAAAACCGGGGAGCGAATGCTCCCCGGTAAAACTATGTAGCCGATAGGGGAATCGAACCCCTGTTTCCGCCGTGAGAGGGCGGCGTCTTAACCCCTTGACCAATCGGCCTTACAAGCAAAACGGATTATACAGGAAGGAGTCTCCGCTTGTCAAGAGTTTTCTCCCCGGCCGGGTCCGAAATGTTTTTTCAGCCGACCGCCGCAAATATAATCCTTAAAATGAAAATCGAGGCGACAGGATTTGAACCTGCGACCTCTGCGTCCCGAACGCAGCG
>JAFTAU010000090.1 GCA_017455435.1 Lachnospiraceae bacterium
TGCCGTCGCAGCCGCTTACGCCCCTACGCTGTGTTAAAACAATAAATAGTCCCCGCCTGCGGCGGAGTCTGTTTTTGTTGGACGCTGCGGGGCTCGAACCCACGACCTCTTCCGTGTGAAGGAAGCGCTCTCCCTGCTGAGCTAAGTGTCCGCGTTTTCTTTGCCGGTAAATATTACCACATCATGAGCGAATGTTCAACCCCCGCAAAGAAATCCGCAAAGACTCTGCGCCGCAAAGAAATCCGCTGAGAATTCGCCCGACAAAAAAACCGCGGAGATATCCGCGGTCTCCTATAAGGCTTAGTCTATCAGCCCTGAGAAATAGCACCAACGGGGCAGGTTGCTTCGCAGGTTCCGCACTCTACGCAGCCGTCGGGATCGATAGCGTATTTGCCGTCTCCTTCGGAGATAACTCCGCAAGGGCATTCGGATGCGCATGATCCGCACATGATGCAGTCATCGGAAATAACGTATGCCATGATTATTTACCTCCTTCTGGATTTGTGAAATCAATTGTAGCACAATCCTTTGTGTTGTCAAGGCATTACCTTTTCTGCATTTCGTTGTACTTTTTCACTATGCCCTGGATTATCTCGGGATTCTCAAAATCATTCTGGTAAGCGATGTTTATCTCTCTGACCATACTCATATTCTCAATATTGAGTATCGACAGTTTCCCTTTTTTGAATTCATCCATGCAGGCGCTCATGGCCAGCACAGAAACGCCGAGCCCGCGCCTGACGAGATCCTTGATGGAGGCAATGCTGTCAATTTCTATGGCCACGTTAAATTCGTCAATGCGCAGATTCTGACTTTCCAGAGAGGAGTCAAAAAGATTTCGCGTGTGTGAATCGGGCAGACGCAGTATCAGTTTTTCTTTTTTGAGCTGATCTATGGTAACACTGCCCTGCTTTGCCAGCGGATGCGACGGCGGCACTGTCAGCACCAGTCTGTCCGTGTCCAGCATCATATAACTGAGCCTGGGGTTGTTGATTTTCCCGTCAACAAAGGCAAAATCCAGCTCATATTTTCTGAGCATGGCATAAAGCTGATCCGTAGTGTTTGTCAAAATCTTGATGCTGAGATCTTTGAATCTGTCAAGATACGCAGCAAGCGCCTCTATTATGGCGCTGCTTTCTGCAGTGTGCGTGATGCCGATAGTTAGAGACCGAATCTTGCCACGCTCATTTTTAAGCGCCTGTTCCAGATTGTTTGAGAGGGCAATCATACGATAGGCATATTTAACTACGATTTCGCCCTCGTTCGTCAGGCGAAAGCTGTTGTGCGAGTGCTCAAAAATCTTTACGCCCAGCACATCTTCAATATAACGGATGTGCTGGCTGACAGCGGGCTGCGACAGTGAAAGCTGCTCGGCCGCCTTTGTAAAGCTGCCGGTCTCAACAACTTTGATGAGTGAATACAATCTGTTATCTACCATGATAGACTCCTTATAACTGTGTGAAACGGATTTCCGTTACAAATCGTGCATGGCTTCCACGCCGTGCCGCTCCGATGAAAGCCTTTTGATATAAGCAGCGAACAGAACGTTGGCAATCAGGCAGCATATCGCGTCCGCGACCGGCGTTGCCGTTACTATGCCGTAAACAGGCCAAAACGCACCAAGCAGAAACATCAGCGGAATATCGACAATCCCCTTGCGCATTATCGCGAGAAGAAACGATTTGCTCCCTTCTCCCGTTGCCTGAAAGAATGAGATATAAATATAGGCGCCGGCGGAAAAAGGACCTCCTATGCACAGAATCCGCAGAAACGCTGCGCCTAAAGCAAGCGAAGGCGAATCCTGATGAATAAAAACCGAAATCAGCGGCCGCGCGAAAATCAGATTAATCGCCATGCACGCTGTCGAAATCACAATGGCGGCGCGTCGTGCGAGTCTGACGCTATCACGCATACGCTCGCGGTTTCCGGAGGAAAAATTATACCCGATCAGTGGCAGCGAGCCCTGTGCTATGCCGCGAACCACACAGTGGGCGAGCATGTTAATCTTTTTGGCAACGCCGATGCCGGCCTGCATCGCGAGCCCGTGAGCGCTCATGAGCTTGTCGAGCACAGCGTATGAAATGTTTTCGAACAATGTCATTATACACGCCGGCAGACCTGCGGATATAACAGCTCGTGGTACATGCGAATCAAATATTCTTTTTGAATAACGGAAGCGAAGCAGCGTTTCTTTTCTGATTCTGCGCAGCACTGCGATAAAGTACAGCAGAGAAACCAGATTTGAAAGCGCTGTAGCTATTGCCGCTCCGAGCGCTTCCATGCCTTTTGGCATTACGACAAAAATGAAAAACGGGTCAAGCACGATATTCAGAACGCCTCCCAGCGAAATACCGATACCCGCCTGGAGCGATCTGCCTTCGGAGCGGATGAGGTGGGAAAACAGCATGCCGCACGAGGCGGCGGCGCCGCCAATCGCTACCGTGCATACGAGGTAAGCCACGGCGCTTTTGTGAACAGCGGGGTTTACGCCGCCCAGAGCATCTGCGAAAGAATCTCTGAGCAGAAACGCCAGACCGCTGTAGAAAAGCGTCGTCGCCAGGCAGCCATACAGGGCGAAAGAAGACGCCCTGCCGACGCGCTCGCTGTCTCCGGAGCCCAGTGCGCGTGAAATGACGCTCGCGCCGCCTACTCCGAAGAGGTTTGAAATCGCGGAAAGGAACATCAGAGCCGGCATGCAGACCGTAACCGCAGTCAGAGTCGCATCGCTCCCCACCAGCCCCACAAAAAACGTGTCGGCCATATTGTAGACCACCAGGATAATCTGGCTTATGACTGCGGGGAAAGCGAGCCGGAATATTGCCGCTCTCACCGGACTGTCTTCAAACAGTTCCTTTTCTTTTTTCGCATCCATTGCTTTTTCCTTATTATGAAATATAACCCAATCCTATATTCCGCTGAGAAAAAAGCAAATCAGACTTATAAATCGAGCCATAAGCAAATCTTATAACACGTTAATATTATAACACTTTTTTACAAAAAATGCTATGTTGGAGTGAAAAGCCTATAAAGATTTCTTATGATGTGCTTAGAAAACGGTATAGGCGTCGAGCCATTGTAAAAAAGCAGCTTAAATGTTAAAATACCATTCAAAGGAAGCGCCGGAAACGGCGAAGATCAACAAAAAGAGGGTCAATATGAAAGTAGTAGTAAAAATCGGAACGTCCACGCTGACGCACCAAAGTGGAAATCTCAACATCCGCCGCACTGAGGAGCTGTGCAAGGTGGTCAGCGATCTCAAAAATTCAGGACACGAAATAATCATTGTGTCATCAGGAGCCATTGCCATGGGCACGGGAAAGCTTTCCCTGCCGGAGCGCCCCGCGGATATGCCCACCAAACAGGCGGCGGCCGCAGTGGGACAGTGCGAGCTGATGTACACCTATGACAAGCTCTTCTCGGAATATAATCACACGGTAGCGCAGCTTCTTATTACGGCGGCGGACATCAGAGACGAGGAGCGCAGACACAATTTCTCCGTCACGCTCGTCAGACTTCTGGAGCTGGGCGTCATTCCCATTATAAACGAAAACGATACCATCGCCACGGAAGAGATAGTGATTGGAGATAATGACACGCTGGCGGCGGTAGTGGCCTCAGGCGCGTCCGCCGATTTGCTGATTCTGCTTTCTGATATTGACGGGCTTTACACGGCGGACCCGAACAAAAACCCGGACGCGAAGCTAATAGAATCGGTTTACAACATTGATGAAGAACTGCTTTCACTGGGCGGCGGCAGCGCGTCGCATTTTGGTACGGGAGGGATGAAAACAAAGCTTCACGCGGCGGAGATGTGCATGGGCGAGGGCTGCGATATGGTCATTGCCAACGGCGCATCGCCCGATATCCTCTACAGAATCGTCGGCGGCGAAAAAATCGGAACCAGGTTTTATTCAAAGAAATAAAAGGAAACATAAAATGACGACTTGTGAAATACTGAAAAACGCGGTCAACGCGAAGCCCCGGCTGGCAGGGCTGGATACCGAAACAAAGGATCTGGCGCTCATGGCCATGGCGGCGTCGCTAAAGGAAAACGCAAAAGAAATCCTCGAGGCGAACGCTTTGGACATCGAGGCGGCGCGCGGAAAAATCAGCGAAGTGATGACAGACAGACTGGCGCTCGATGAAAAACGCATATCCGGCATGGCGGAGGGCATTATTAACGTGGCAAAGCTGCCGGATCCCGTGGGCAAAACGCTCTCAGAGAGAGTCACCGCGGACGGGCTGCAGCTGCGCAAGGTATCCGTGCCGGTGGGAGTGGTCGCCATTATCTATGAGAGCCGCCCGAACGTCACCTCCGATGCGGCGGCGCTGTGTCTGAAGAGCGGAAACGTCTGCGTGCTGCGAGGTGGAAAAGAGGCCTACAGAACCTCAAAAACCATAGTCGAAGCAATGAGAGCGGCTTTAGAGAAAATAGGCCTCTCACCGGATTTTATCAATATCATCGACGACACCACCAGAGAGAGCGCGACTGAGCTTATGAAGGCTCACGGGCAGGTGGATCTGCTCATACCGAGGGGCGGCGCGGGCCTCATCAGGGCGTGCGTGGAAAATGCGACCGTACCCTGCATAGAGACCGGCACAGGCATCTGCACTGTTTACGTGGACGCCGCGGCCGACCTTGAAAAAGCGCTCGCCATAGTCGAAAATGCAAAGACCCAGCGTCCCTCTGTCTGCAATGCGGAGGAAACCCTGCTGGTTCACAAGGCCGTGGCAGGAGAATTTCTGCCGCGCCTGTCAAAGCTGCTGCGTGACGATCGCGCCGACGCAGGAAAACAGCCGGTGGAATTCAGGCTCGATGAAAAAGCGTCAGCCATTATTGACGGAACTCCCGCAGATGAGGCAGATTTTGACACGGAATTCCTTGATTATATACTGGCCGTAAAGGTAGTGGACGATGTAAAGGAAGCCGTGGAGCATATCCGCGCCCACTCGACTCATCACAGCGAATCGATAATCACAGAGGATGCGGCCGTGGCGGAGTATTTCACTACGAACGTGGACAGCGCGGCGGTTTACGTGAATGCGTCTACCAGATTTACCGATGGCGGCATGTTCGGACTCGGCTGTGAAATGGGCATTTCCACCCAAAAACTCCATGCCCGCGGACCGATGGGCCTCGAAGAGCTTAACAGCTACAAATACATCATCACCGGAAACGGACAAATCAGACAGTGAGCGGCATAATGCTGCCGGAACAGGAGAAAAAATGACATACGGATTTATCGGCTGCGGAAATATGGGCGGCGCGCTTATCAGAGCGGCTGCAAAAGCGGTTCCCTCGGAACAGATCTGGATTAACGACGCGGATATGAAAAAAGCCCAGCTCATTGCTGAGGAAACAGGAGCTATCGCGACGGATATCGTCGATCTGGCGCAGAGCTGCGATTACATCTTTCTGGGCGTAAAGCCGCAGGTAATGGAGGGAATGCTGGATTCAATCAGCGACGTGCTGGCAGGCAGAGACGATTCCTTTGTGCTGGTTTCTATGGCGGCAGGCCTTTCAATGGACAGAATCCGCAGCTTTTGCGGCAATTATCCGATAATCAGGATCATGCCAAATCTTGCCGCGGCGGTGGGAGAGGGAATGATTCTTTTCGCCCACAAGGATGTGATGGAAAGCGAAGTCGAAGGCTTCCTGAACCTGATGAAATACGCGGGCCGGCTTTGCTATATGGAAGAAAAACTGATTGACGCGGGCTGCGCCCTTTCAGGCAGCGGACCTGCATTTGTCTTTATGTTCATCGAGGCGCTCGCCGATGGCGGCGTAAAATGCGGACTTAGGCGCGACGAAGCCGTGGTACTTGCGGCGCAGACTCTGCTCGGTGCATCAAAGCTTCTGCTCGAGACTGGAAAGCATCCGGGTGAGTTAAAAGACGCGGTCTGCAGCCCCGGCGGAACTACTATCGCGGGAGTCGCCGCCCTCGAAGAAGGCGCCTTTAGAAGCGACGTTATAAGCGCCGTCATCCGCGCCTACGAAAGAGCGCTGGAATTAAAATAAAGCCTAAAACGGGATTTTTTTGAAAGAATTGCCGGCGCTGTCAAGACGAATCAGATACCCGCAGCCGGGTTCAGGCTGCCAGCCGTATCTGTCCCTGCCCTCGCCGGGAAAAAGATATTGCATAATGACGGCTATCGTGCCGCCGTGCGAGACAATCAGAGCATCGCTGCCGACCTGCAGCACATCCGAAAGAGCGCCGATTACGCGCTCTTTCATTTCGTCCGCGCTCTCGCCGCCCGGGGCTTTCGCGTTTTTATTTGCAAGCCACTGCAGGAAGACGTCGTCATCTTTCAGCTTTTCATAGCTTTTCATCTCGAACTGCCCGAAATCCATTTCGCAAAAACCGGGAACGGACGTAAAAAGAACGTTTCCGTAAAGATTGTTCAGCGTTTCGTTTGCGCGGAGCATTCCACTGGTGTAAAAATCAAACCCGGAAGCGTCGGGGTAAACCCTCGTTTCCCGCAGCAAACGCAGCTCCTCTTTTCCTGCGGAGCTCAGCCCGGGGTCGGAGCTGCCGCAGTAGAGCAGTTTTTCATTGGCAATTGTTCTTCCGTGACGGATAAGAATAAGTTTTTTCATTATTTAATTCTCATTGGAATTCCGCAGAAAACTCTGGTTACGCTGTCGCATTTTCCGGCGAGATCCGACAGAGTCCTGCCGCAGTATTCGCGCCACGCTCTGGTTTCCGGATCCATGGGAACCACACCGCAGGAAATATCGTTTGCAATAATCACAGCATCGTCACGCAGGGGAAAAGCGCAGATATCGGCGCGTTCGCGGGAAGCGTCCTGCCGAAAAGCGTACAAAAGATATTTTTCAAAGTCGCATATACAGCGGCGCGAAAAGTCCGCACCGGATTTTTCGTCCGCGAAAGAAATGTCGTCCGGCAAAAGTCCGTGTTTCTCTTTTGCGTATTCAAGCTTTCCCTGGTAAAAACCGCCGATTATCAGATCCATTTTGTACCTTCTTTATAAAAACAGGAGTGTAAGCAGCGCAGCAAATTCGCTGACAGTCAGTGAGCAGCCTGCGATATCGCCGCTCATGCCGCCCAAGTTGCGGCGTAGGGCGAGTGCAGTCAGCGCGTAAATAATGATTTCGGAAACAAGGCAAAAAGCGGATATTCCGAAAAAGACAAAACCTGAGACAAGTGCGGCCGCGCAGACAGCGGCGCAGCACAGCGGGTAAAAAGCCGGCACGCCATTTTCGTGAATGTCTTTGTAGGTGCCGCCGAAGGGCCTGAGCACAAGCACGCAGAAAGACGAACCGCAGCGCGAAACCACGGGGATGAGCAGAAGCAGCCATTCTCTACCCGAAAAGCTGATGCCGGTGCAGACTGCAAAGGACAAAGCCGCCAAGGCCACCAGCATTATCACCGCAAAGGCACCGACGTGAGAGTCTTTTAAAATGCGGCGTCTTTCTTCGATGTCACGGCGCGAAAGCACCGCGTCGCTGCAGTCCATAAAGCCGTCGATGTGCGTAAAACCGGACAAAAGCCACGGCGTCAGAAAAACTATTGCCGGAGTAAGAAGCCCGTATCTTCCGACAGGGATAAATCTTTCAGCCAAAAACACGGCGTCCGTCCATAAGAGACCTATCAGCGCTCCGATGAGCGGCAGGCACAGAAGCATTTCCCTGAATTTGTTCTCGTCCCATTTTCTCACGGGACAAGGCAGGACGAAAAACATTCCCCATGCCATAAAAAAAGGTGTCATAAAGGTAGTTCTCCTTTGAATAACATCGGAATTTTGCACGTGACCTCGCAGACCGTATCGCTGATTTCCGCAAGTCTGCGGCCACAGGCGGCAAGCCCCTTGCGGTATTTTTCCGTTTCGGTGTCGTAGGACCCACCGTCGGAAAAAATATTGTCGCTGACCAAAACGAGGTCTTTTACCGCTCGTGAGAGCCGCTTCAAACTGGACGTTATTTCGTCCGCCGCGCTGTCGCGATACTTGTATTCATCGTCAAACGCCACGGACTCAAGCAGCGCCGTAACGCTGTCCAGCAGATAAGTACCTTCCGGGTCGGCGTCGTCAGCCAGTTTATTTATATCCCCACCGCATTCAACGGTGATAAAGCCTTTTCCGGCGCGGGCGCCCCGGTGCCGCCTGATGCGTTGCAGATCTTCGTCATCGCGGGGAATCATTGTGGCGATATAATACAGCCTGCCGCCGTCTCCGGCAAGACTTAAGGCCGCGTTTTCCGCAAGCTCAGATTTTCCGCTTTTCGAGCCGCCCGAAAAAAGAATGTTCATAGTTTTTTCCTTATTTCGTCAAGGTATCCGTCGTCTATTCCCGATTCACCGCCGAAAGTCGCCATGCCGCGCGCGGCGGCGCAGGCCGCCTGCATCACGCGGAAAGCGAGAGGACAGCCGCTGCCTTCGCCCAGACGCATATCAAGCGAGAGCCAGGGCTCAAGCCCGAGGGCTTCCATCGCGGCGGAGTATCCCGGCTCCGCGGAGACGTGGGACGGAAACATATATTCACGCGAGGCCGGAGCTATTTTGTATGCCGCAAGCGCCGCGACTGCTGATATAAAACCGTCGATGACAGCCGGCAGCCTGTATGCCGCTGCGCCCAGGAATACTCCGCACATGGCCGCGATATCAAAACCGCCGACCTTTGCAATAACGTCAACGGCATCTTTGGGGTCGGGATTATTTATATTCAAAGCTCTGTCTATAACCTGCAGCTTCCGGGCAAAGGCCTCGTCTGTCAGACCGCCTCCGCGCCCAGTAATATCCTTTGACGGTATGCCCGTTAGCGCCGACAGAACAGCGGAAGAGGTGGTGGTGTTTCCTATGCCCATCTCGCCTACGCCTATGACGTCAATTCCATCATCCGCAGCCCTTTTTGCGCTGGAAATTCCTACCTCTATTGCACGGATGGTTTCATCTACGGTCATTGCCGCGCCCGTCGCGATATTGTTTGTTCCGGATCTGATTTTTGCGTTAAAAATCTCCGGACAGTTATACGGAGAGGATATTCCCACGTCCACCACGTCCA